>JAGOIB010000132.1 GCA_017995875.1 Saprospiraceae bacterium | reverse complement strand
TGCACCTTCAAGCGAGACGCCTTCCACACGTGCATAAAATCTGTCATGGTTCGATTCAAACAGATTGCGTTTTTCTTTTCCAAAAATATATTTATCATAGGTTGCTTTCCAATTGGAAGAAGGTGTTTGCAAAACGGATAGCACATGTATACGGACAAGTTCTGCAACATTTAATATGTCGTAAACCTGTCTTGTTATCAGTAGTAAAGATGTAGCATTTGGAATTTCTGGCGGAAAAGATGATTCATTGATATTCATGCCGATCCCAATGATTGAATTCTGAACACTGGAACCGGACAGGGAATTTTCTATAAGGATACCGGATAGTTTTTTGCCATCCACATAGATATCATTTGGCCATTTGATGAGGGGATTTATTTGAGTATCCAGATCTTTTAGCGCTTGTGCGATTCCCAGGCTTACTTTCATTCCTAGTGAGGGAAGTTCTGAAGGGCTCATTTTCTGCGGTTGAAAGATGATCGTCATCGCCAGATGGATGTCGGGCTGAGATACCCATGACCTTCCATGCTGGCCTTTGCCATCGGACTGATGCCTGGCCAAAAGGGTCAGACCATTCTCCAAAGGGCCTTCAGCCAACAAACGGTGAGCTTCTTTGTTAGTAGAATCTAGTATGTTATAGATTTTCAAATTGTCCATTTATAGCTAAAAAGACCATTACCTTTGCCGGAAATGACCCCATTCCAGGCTACAATTATCGTATATTTGGAACAATATAGCGGTAACAAGACGGGAATTTGGGGTGTCAGGAGTAAATTGAGTTAATTAAAAAGAGAACATTTGGTAAGCGCTAAAAAAGCCATTAAGGCAAAAGCCGTGTCCGACGGCCTTCCGGATCTGATTATAGATTGCATCACAGATATTAAGGGGAAAAATATTGTTGTACTTGATTTGAGAGCATTGAAAGATGCCCCGACCGATTTTTTCATTATCTGTGAGGGCGATTCCACCACCCAGGTGAGAGGGATAGCCGGCAATATCGAACGACGTCTCAGGGCTGAGCTTAAACTCAACCCAGGGCATGTAGAAGGAACAGAACACGCTAAATGGGTGTGTATGGATTATTTCGATGCCATCGTCCATATTTTCTATCCTGAGACCAGGCGGTATTATGACCTGGAGCAGCTCTGGGGCGATGCAGCACGTACCGAATACCAGTCTGCCTGATTGGGTAACAAAACATTCGGATTTATCGGTGTGTAAACCTTATAGGTATCCTATTCGTTATTACAAAGCCAGTTATAAACAGTAATACATTTAAGCGTACATGAATCAGGAAAACAATAACAACCAGGAAAAGAAACCGGGGAAATTTACCTTCAATTCATATTGGATTTATGGTAGCATCATCCTGGGTCTCATCATATTCAATTTGATGTTCTTAAGTGAGGCTACTACGGAGACCATCAATTTCCAGCGTTTTGCCCAAATGGTCGAAGCCGGAGATGTGGCCAAAATAGAGGTACTCAATAAAAAGGATGCCCGCGTTTTTATCAAGAAAGAAAGTCTTTCCAAACCGGAATTTAAATCGCTCTCGGAATCTACGTTCAGCAAGACACGTCCTCATTTCATTTTCAACATTGGTCCTCCGGAATCTTTTGCAGCGCAGATCAATGAGCTCAATGGCCGCGTAGCTCCTGAGTTGAGAGTGTTCCCGGATTATATCGATAAGGAGAATTGGATGGGGCCGCTCATGGGCTGGCTCATACCGATCTTTCTGTTCCTTGGGCTCTGGATCTTTATGATGCGCAGGGTTTCCGGTGGTGCAGGTGGTCCTGGTGCCCAGATTTTTAATATCGGAAAGAGTAAAGCAACGCTTTTTGAAAAGGATGCAAAAGTCACTGTTACGTTTGCGGACGTTGCAGGTTTGGAAGAAGCTAAGGAGGAGGTGATGGAAGTAGTGGATTTTCTGAAAAATCCAAAGAAATATACATCGCTTGGTGGTAAGATTCCTAAGGGTGTGTTGCTCGTAGGCCCTCCGGGAACAGGTAAAACACTTTTAGCTAAAGCTGTGGCAGGTGAAGCAGCTGTTCCTTTCTTTTCCATTTCCGGATCTGATTTCGTAGAAATGTTTGTTGGAGTAGGTGCTTCACGTGTACGGGATTTATTCAAACAAGCAAGAGAGAAAGCGCCTTGTATCGTTTTCATCGATGAGATCGATGCGATTGGTAGAGCGCGTGGACGTAATGCCTTCCAGGGTGGTAATGATGAGCGTGAGAATACATTGAATCAGTTGCTCGTCGAGATGGATGGTTTCAGTACCGATAAAGGTGTCATCATCATGGCGGCTACTAATCGTCCTGATATTCTCGATGGTGCGTTGATGCGTCCGGGTCGTTTCGACAGGCAGATAGGATTAGAGCGTCCTGACCTTGCGGGAAGGGAAGCCATCTTCAAGGTACATATCAAGAATATAAAGATCGGGCCTTCTGTAGAGCCTAAGATTTTGAGTGAGATGACGCCGGGTTTCGCAGGTGCGGATATTGCCAATGTATGTAATGAAGCGGCGCTGATTGCAGCACGTAGGAATAAAACAGAAGTAGATCTGGATGATTTCCATTATGCGCTTGATCGCGTCATTGGTGGATTAGAAAAGAGGAATAAACTTATTTCTCCGGAAGAGAAAGAGATTATTGCACACCATGAAGCAGGGCATGCTATCTGCGGATGGTATCTCGAGCATGCTTCGCCGTTGGTGAAAGTAACGATAGTGCCTCGTGGAATTGGTACGCTTGGGTTTGCGCAATATTCACCTAAAGAAGAATACATCACACGTACAGAGCAATTATTGGATCGTATGTGTATGGCGCTTGGTGGACGTGCTGCGGAAAGTGTTATCTACAATAAGATTTCGACCGGTGCGCAGAGTGATCTTGATCATGTGACCAAGATGGCGTATAGTATGGTGTCTGTTTATGGACTGGATGAAAAGGTTGGCAATGTTTCCTTCTACGGAATGTCACAGGATCAGTTTCAAAAGCCATATTCTGAAGATACAGCCACACTGATTGATGATCGTGTACGTGAGATCATTGATGGTCAGTATGAGCGTGCCCAGGGCATGTTGAGAGAACACAGATCAGAGCTCGAAATGCTTGCGAAAGCGCTGCTTGAAAAAGAGGTGATCCACAAATCAGATATAGAGCGGATGATTGGCCCACGGCCATTTCAGATTAAGGGGACGACGGTTAAGGATGAAGAGACACAAACCAATCCGGTGGAGGAGCCGAATGGCATTCCGCCGATTCCTAGCAGTATTGATACTAACCCGGATATGGGGGAGATAGGCAGAATTGAAGAATGAAGAATGAAGAATGAAAAGTGAAAAGTGAAGAGTGAAGAGTGAAGAGTGAAAAGTGCGCGCTCATGGGCGCCTAAAATCATAGAATATGAAGGGGTTTGAAACGTTGGTTTCAAACCCCTTCTTCTTACTATAATAGTTGCTAAATGGGTGAGTCAATACTTCTTCATTCGTTCATTACGATTACTTTTTTCAGGATTTCACGACCATTTTCCATGCGAATCCTTAAAATGTATAACCCGTTTGGAAGATTGTTTATAGCAATAGGTTTTTCCAGATTATTCCGGACTTGTCTGACGAGAGTTCCTGAGTTACTATAAAAATTTACCTCTGCGAGACGATAAGATGAAGTGTTGACAATCGTCAATACTTCCCTTGCTGGGCTTGGAACGATGGTGATTTGATTGGCATAGTCATTAACAGGATTGGTGCCGGAAATAATAAGGGTATTTTCATAATACTGAAGAAAATCATTATCTGAAGTATCAGCCCGGTAGACAAAAAGATCAAGGTCACCATCGCCATCCAGATCTACAAGTGCTGGACCAATATGGCTTACATACTCCTCGGGATGAGGTAATCCAAAAGGAGACAAGACAGGTAACTTGAATGAAGGTTTGCCATTCGACCCGGGAATATTTTCATAGAAGTAGAAGGGTGTGGTATTTCCCGCTGAACTTATGGAGAGTAAGTCCACATCCCCATCGAGGTTTATATCTCCGAACACAGAAGTGGAAGCCACAGTATCAGTTACGAGGCCGTATGGATTCTGAAACCAACCAAGGAATTCTGGGTTGGAAGCCGTTCCAATATTTTTAGCATATCGAAATACTTGAACTGCAGTGGTTCCAGTTGTGTCAAAGAATTCCGGAGCGTACCCTGTCAACATGAGGTCAAGATCTCCATCATGATCCAGGTCTGTCAATTCTGGTAGAAACGTGCTTCTTGGAAGCAAAGGATCTATTCCAATGTTATCCATTCGTTGAACATCAAACGATCCATCTGCCTGCTGATGATAATATAATAGATGTTCAGATCCGATCTCATCTATTTCAGCAACCACCACCATGTCCGGACGGCCATCATCATCCAAGTCTCCGATTGTTGGAAGGAAAAGTCCTTCAACAAATGGGAAATCAACTAAAAGTGGCTTTCGGTTCGCAAAAGCCGGGTGTTTCTTGTCTCCGACGTTTTCCTGGTAATCAACAAAATAGGTTATCCCTTTGTAAAAGAAGTCTTGCTCAAAGTCAATACTATCAATACCCATGAGAATGAGATCAAGATCCTCATCCTGATCAAAGTCTGTAAACATGTATTTATAGGCGATGCCGGTACTATCCGGTAAAGTACTTTGAATTCCAAAAGGTGCAATAGAATGGAGTTTAAATTCCTGGCCTATCAAATTGATGAAGGGCAGAAAAGTGTATAGCGCAAATAAGAGAAGTTTTTTCATGGCTCTGTTGTTAAGTCGATGAGACCAATGTCAATATTAATAGCTGTTTCATCAGGATATAACCTTTTTGAAAACTCAGATGAAGTATGGTTTGCTGCCGAAACAGAACAAGTATATAATGCGTGGTCGAGGTTTGTGCTATAGAAGACAGCACTTACCTCACGATAGGCAATACCTGATGAATTCGTTTGCATTGATAATTGAAAAGTTTGGGATTCGAGCGGTGTTATAACACACATCGATGAGCCCAGGTATTTAGCTGTTTTCTTAAATACATTTATGGAAACAGATGCATTCGGGATTGGCTTACCTGTGACTGCATCGCTTACAGTGACAGTAAATTTATACACTAATGTTGTTGGTGGTAGTTGCACACAAGGTCCTTCCTCGTATTCCGTACTCTGACCCCACCAAGGAAATTCATCACTCCCGATACACAATAGCGCGAAAATGAGAGCAATTATCGTTGAAGCAACATGCCTTGAAGTATTATTTTTTATTTTTTTCATGAGAAAATTTATTTATGGGTAAAACAAAAAGGTAATAATGCAGCGTAAAACATAAAGGCCAGATCGTGCCAGTCGAATTGACCGGGTAGGATGGCTAGAAATTGAAAGTATTCTAAAATGAAACCGCAGGCAAGGGCTATTAAAATCCACGCAATGGCCTCACGGCTTCGCTGAAATTCCCAGATGACAAGTATAAACATGGAAAAGGAAAACATCCACAAGCCATCGGGTAAGGAATTGACAAACCATGATGGTAAGGCAGGAATAAGATCTCGAATGGAATTTACTTGAGATGTAACGCCTATGAAGTCACTGAAGTGGTAAATAATATTGGAAGTATCACGGCAGAAAAGGTAAATTGAACAACCCAGGATAAGACTAGCAACGGTGAGTGAAAAAGGCAATAAAAACCTAATCCTTGTATTCAAATAGAACTTTAGGGAATTAAAACCCAAGGCTCTGTTGTAAAATTCAAGGGATTTCATTACCCGATCTTTTCATTTGCTAGTTACGCCCTGGCGCATCATTATTCAAATGATGAATATCATCAGGAGTAATGATCTGAGGAGAAAAAAGACAGTGTGGCACACCTAGGTGTGCCACACTGTCGTAACATATTGATTGATAGTTGCTAAGAGGAGGATTATACCCCTGAAAATGAGGGTTAAAAATGTGTGCCACACCTA
>JAGOIB010000131.1:2057-5970 GCA_017995875.1 Saprospiraceae bacterium | reverse complement strand
ATCCATCATATTCCTGTTGTAAAGTTTACCAAACTGGTTGGTATCATCAGCAAAATGGATTTTATGCATTTCACAAAGGGACATACGGTCATGCCACATGATGAAATGACGGAGAAAAGCTTGCTTGGAAAATATACAGCAGGGGACATCATGACGACCGGGATTGCCACACTTGAATCTGGTGATCGCCTCAATGTAGCACTCCAGCTTTTTGCTGAAAACCTTTTCCATGCTATTCCTGTAGTGGATGATCATCAATTGGTTGGAATGCTGACCACCCTGGATATCATCAAGGTATTAGTGGAAGAAGATAATGCGAGGATTAAAGCTGTGTAATACTGCAATCACGAATAGAATCGTATACCGGGAATGAAAATCGAACTGTATAGTGTAAAAGGATTTACCGGCAGTGCATTGAAACAGAAGTTGGAAGATGCACTGTCCTCGCATCATATGCCCTATACCGTTGTTGAAATCAACCATGTAGATCAGTTTATTAAGGCTGGATTGGTTTCTGTGCCTGCGTTTAAGGTTGGCACCAAGCTCATCCAGCATCCACACGATGGGAATCCGGATGAAACCGTGCAAATGGTGATGGATTATATCATGTCTGAAAAAGTTAATTCTATCCTGGTTCCCGTTGATTTTACGGAGGAGAGTTCACGGGCCATTGACTTTGCCAGGATGATGGCTTCTCATTTTGGTTACGGATTGACGCTGGCCCACGTTTATCAGACCTTGTATGACCCGGTTTCTGCCGGTGCCATCGATGTTCAGTTTTTACAGGACACTAACATGCGTTTGCTTGCTTTGGTAGACAGCATGAATGCCGAAAATGAAAAGCTGGGTATCAGTGTGCCGGTCATGGCGCATCTGGAGATAGGAGAAACATCAAGCAGCCTGATTGATTTACTGAACCATGGAAAGTTTGAAATGCTGATCATGGCCACAAAAGCTATAGACAATCCGGTCAGACGATTGTTTGGTACCATCTCCTCAGAGGTGAGCCGGCATTCCAATAAGCCCGTGGTCGTGGTTCCACCCCATACAGAGATAAAATTTCCCGGGAAAATGGTCGTGGGTTTTACCGAAGAACTGATGCTTGAGGGTGCCCTGGAATATATTCTTGCATTTGGTGCAAAGAATAATGTATTCTTTGATTTTGTACACATTACAAGTGACACGGCCCAATTTACATTGTTGAAAAACAGACTTTATGAACGACTGGTGGTAAACCGCGAGATGTTATGTGGGTTTAACATCCGGTCAGTGACTGATCCGGATCATCAGATACATGAAGTGCTGTTTGACTATGCACACGAAGTGAGGGCAGGTATGGTCGTCCTTGTTACACATCACCGGAGTTTTCTGGAGAGCTTAAGTCATTCAAGTGTGACAAAGAAAGCTTTGCAGCATCCCCCTTTACCTTTAATGATTATTCATCATTCCAAAGGCGACGGAAAGGGTTGATGGCAAAATAATATAGCTTCTATTCGATCTATTCATAATAGTTATGATTGTATTGAAAGTTGGATGGTATCGCCCTCCAACTTTTTTTATATGGCTTTGTTCAATTGGCTTTCGACAGAAGCTTAATAGGTTTTATCCTGGCATTATTTTTCGTCTTCGCCACCATTTGACTGCCTCAAACCAAAACACTGAAACGAATGCTATGCCCATGCAGCGGGCGATATCCGGGATCATCGGATGCGATAGGTGAAAGAAGGCGGTGATGGGATCAGCATATAGCATCGTAGCCAGTATCACCAGCGTGATGAGGAGGATGCCCACCAGTAAGTTATTCCTATATTTCAATGTGGTAATAAAGGAATAGTAAAATGATCTGTTGACCAGCGTAAGAAAAATATTGGCCAAAATGAGTGTCGTAAACACCATCGTACGTGTCGTCTCTTCATTGCCACCTTGCCAAAGGGTGTACTGATACATAAACAGCACACCACCTGTGATGATAAGTCCCTGCAGGATGCTCATATTGAGTTCACCCCAGTTGAGAAACGATTCGGTCATAGGCCTCGGGGGCAAAAGCATGGTGTTTTTTTCCATCGGTTCATTTTCGAATACGATCGAACACGTTGGGCCCATCACCAGTTCGAGGAAGATGACATGAACCGGTGTAAAGATGTCAGGATAGATCCATCCAAAAAAGAGTGGAAGGGAGACCGTAAGGATAATAGGGATGTGAATGGAGATGATATACTGTACCGCTTTTTTCAGATTGGTATAGATGCGTCTACCTGTGGCTATGGCGTCGACCATTTTGGAGAGATCATCTTTCAGCAGAATCAGCGAAGCCGCGCTTTTAGCCATCTCCGTTCCTTTTTCTCCCATGGCAATCCCTATATGGGCGGCTTTGAGGGCAGGGCCGTCATTGACGCCATCGCCGATCATAGCGACGACTTCATTGTCCTTCTTGAGTGAATGAATGATCGCTAGTTTTGCTTCCGGAAACATCCTGGTGAAAAGCGTCTTCTTTTGTATGGCTGAACTGAGACTGGATTCATCCAGTTTCATCAGCGCCTCTCCATCAATATATTCATCTGCATGATGGATGCCTGCATGAGCAGCAATAGCTTTGGTCGTCATAGGGTTGTCACCTGTGATAATCTTTACATCAATTCCGGCTGAATAAAATTGTTTGAATACATTTTCTATATTGTTTTTGGGCGGGTCGTAAAAGACCACCAGACCAATAAACCGGAAAGAAAATTTCTGTTGCGTTTCTGGAAATGATTTTCCGGGATGTATGGCGTCGGCTACACCAAGCATTCGATAACCAAGGCTAGCTAATGTGTCTATCCGTCCCTGCACCTGATCCATATCAGCTGTTGATAAACTGCACAATGCAAGTATAGCTTCCGGGGCGCCTTTGGCGGCTATGATTCTCTTCCCTTCATTGTTTTCAAAGATATGTGTCATCATCGGAGGCTTTCCTCCGAGAGGATATTCATGAATCATATGGAAGGAAGGCCGTTCATCTTTGGATGTTTTTACTTCATATGCCCGATGAAGTGTCTTTTCCATTGGATCAAATGGGATCGGTTCACTTGCCCACATCGCAGTTTCTATGACAGCAAAGGCATGTATATCATACTTGTTTTCATCTTCATATAAAGTGTTATTGCTAAACGCATAGATGGATTGAAGACTCATGTTGTTTTCTGTAATCGTGCCGGTCTTATCTGAACAGATGACGGTTGCACTTCCCAGTGTTTCCACAGTCCTGGTTTTTTTGACAATGATGCCTGCTTTCATTAATCTTCTGGAGCCGAGTGCCATGAAGGTGGTAAAAGCTACCGGGATTTCTTCAGGAAGAATGGACATAGCGAGTGTTAGTCCTTTGAGCAAACTGGCAAGCAGGTTTTTACTCTGGAAAAACTGGACTCCCCAGACTAAAAGGAAAACAAAAATGCCCGCAATGGCCATCTTTCTGACAAAGGATTCAATTTGTTTCTGGAGGGGCGTTGGCTCTTCTTTAATTTCAACCATCGAAGCGCCCAGTTTTCCGATTTTAGTAGATAGGCCGGTAGTTTCCACCTGGTATACCGCTAAACCAGAAGATGTAAGTGTTCCGCTGTAGACTTTTTTATCCTCGCTTTCAATTGATTTTTGTACGGCCAGGGCTTCCCCTGTCAGCATGGATTCATTGACCGAAAAATCATGACTGTATACGATAACACCATCGGCATTGATGGTAGCACCTTCTTCGGCGATAACCAGATCTCCAGGTACTATCTCTGACGTAAGAATACTTTGTGGTGTTCCATTCCGAATCACTTTGCTCAAAGGGGTGTTTAATGCTTCCAGTGCTTCCAGTGCTTTCCTGCTCCTGTTGTCCTGGTAAAAGGAAATTCCTGATACGATAAAAATGGCCGCCAGCATAAAATACGCCTCA
>JAGOIB010000131.1:0-1957 GCA_017995875.1 Saprospiraceae bacterium | reverse complement strand
TGCAACTCAATCGTCTCCACATCCGGTATATTAATCATCCTGAGTTCTATATGTTTGCGGTGTGCTTTGGATTTGAAGTCATGAAAAATCTCGAGGATGTCACCATCAATATATACACTATCTGCTCCATTGATTTCCACTTCGCAATATTCAGGGAGTTTGTCCAGCATTTCCATGATCCGTTTTTTGTTTAGGAAACTCACATTGATGGCCAGGTCAATCGTATAATGTTTGATATGGCCGACATATTTTTCCTTCAGGGTGTATCCGGCTTCAAGCGTATGCTTAATCAGGAAATAGATAGCATAAATCACGCCTATGACCACTCCGATCAGCAGGTCTGTCACAAGGATGGAGATGACGGTGACGACGAAGGGGAGAAACTGTTCGCGTCCCTGACGGTATATAGCCAAAATCATTTTTGGTTTTGCAAGGTTGTAGCCCGTGCGAATCAGGATGACGGCCAATACACAATAGGGGATGAGATTGAGGAGGGGAATGGCAAAGAGCATGGCCAGCAATAACCATACACCATGACTAAAGGAAGAGAGCCTTGTGCGGCCACCTGCTTCAGCGTTGGCAGAACTTCGTACGATAACAGCTGTGATCGGAAGGCCTCCAAATAGTCCGCTTAGAAAATTTCCTGTGCCTTGCGCAATCAATTCCCTGTTTTGAGGCGTTACACGATTATATGGATCAAGTTTGTCAACTGCGGTGATACTCAGTAAGGTTTCCAGGGAAGCAACAAAGCAGATCACGAGTGCATTGCGCCAAATCGCTGCATCACTGAAGAGTTGGCTGAAATCTGCGATTTTGATTTGGGTGATGACATCATGTGGAATCGTGACAAACTGGCTTTTATCAATACTATAACCTGGAAAGAAATAATTGAAACCAATGGCCAACATAATACCTGAAAATACAGTGATAAAGGAGGTTGGGATAAAGGCAATTTTGGCCGAAAGGTATCGCTTCCAGGTAATGAGAATTAAAAAGGTGATGATCGAAATCGTTACAGCTCCTGTCGAGGTATGATAGTATATGTTGCCGATATCTTTAAATCCGTTTTTAAAGGTCAGTATATTGAAAAGTTCATTTCTCCAGAAGTCAGGTTGATTATAGCCCACCAGCAAAGGCACCTGTTTGGATATAAGAATAATGCCTATTGCCGTCAGCATCCCTTTGATGACGGCTGAAGGAATAAAATGGGTAAACCCACCCAGACGAAGAATGCCTATTAATGCTTGTAATAATCCTGCAACTGCAACGGACAGGAAGAATATTTCAATAGCGCCCAATTCAGTGATGGCTGCTGCGCAGATAGCTGTAAGACCTGCTGCCGGGCCGCTGACACTCAATTCTGATTTGCTGATCAACGACACGACGATCCCGCCGATGATCCCGGCGAGGATGCCTGCGTATACCGGAACCCCGGAAGCCAATGACACGCCAAGGCATAATGGCAAAGCCACAAAGAAAACTGTAATGCTGGCTTTGAAATCATGCTTGGTAAAAGACAAGAGATAAAATCTTGCTTTACGGTTGTTGAGCTTCAGTTCGAGCGACATTATGCAAGTTAGTAGTTAGAAGTTAATAGTGAGTAGTTAGCAGTGAGCAATTAGCAGATGGTAGTGTGATAGCGTGAGAGGAGTGGGTATTGAGTGTGTATCTGGCATCTTTAATCTGGCATCTTCAATCTGGCATCTTTATTCAAGGTAATGCCAATCAGCAGCAGGACTACTCCGATACCTCCAAAGATAAACTGCAGATAATAAATTTCCCGAAGAAGGATCATTTGTACAATAATCCATCCAATCAGTAGAACGCCCTGGAATATGATTAGCCAGGCATATTTCTTCCATTTAAAAGCAGTCCAAACCAGGGTGAATAAACCGAATAGGCCATTGACGGTAAAAAGGATGATCCCCGGGATCAGAAAATTCGTGAATGGAGAATG
>JAGOIB010000130.1 GCA_017995875.1 Saprospiraceae bacterium | reverse complement strand
CTCACAACTCACAACTCACAACTCACAACTCACAACTCACAACTCACAACTCACAACTCACAACTCACAACTCACAACTCACAACTCACAACTCACAACTCACAACTGCCGACTGCTAACTGCTAACTGCCACCATGAAGGTTCTCACAGCACTCTTCCTATTCATCTCCTCAGGGCTCTTTGCTCAATTTATTGCAGTAAGTGAACAATACGCAAGGAGTATTGAAGCTAAAGCGATGAAAGAACACGTTTTTACTCTGGCTTCAAAGGAATTTCAAGGAAGAGAAACGGGAACGGAAGGAAATAAAAAAGCTGCAGACTACATCGCCGGCCAGTTTTCTTCCTTTGGCATTCCACCCATTCCCGGTGATGGAGATTTTTTTCAGGAAGTAACCTTTTCAAGCATTAAATGGAAAGCAATCAATTTGACGGTTTCCGGAGATACCATCGAACACCTGAAAGACTATTTATCCATACCACAATATTTTCCTGTTCAACCAGGTCCTATTGATATCGCCTCACTGACATTTCTCGGATATGGAATAGATGATCCAAAGTATTCTGATTATGCTGGTGTCGATGTCAGGGGGAAACATCTTCTTATCTATGGAGGTGAACCAAGAGATAAGAATGGTCTATTCAGAATAACGGGTACAGATACGATCTCTGAATGGTCAATGGATCCTTTGAAAAAACTTGCAGCAGCAAAAAAGGCTGGCGCCGCCTCCGTTTGGATCATTGAAGAAAAATTCAGGGACATGGTCTTGTATGCCCGGAGAAATCTGATCAACGGTTCGATGCTCATGGGATCAACAGAGCAATTGACCGCCTATCTCCCCAGTGCTATTATCTCCACCACATTAGGTCAAAAACTTGCCGGAACGAAGATTAATAAAATTATAAAACTGCGAAATAAAATAACGAAAACCGGTAAGCCTGCTCACCTGGTTATTCCTGCATCCATTCAATGGAACACTGTTCATGATATAACGGCATTGAAAGGAGCCAATGTATTAGGATTCATCAAAGGCACAGATCCTCTGTTGAATAATGAAGTAGTCATACTAACCGCCCACTATGATCACCTTGGCATCAGAGGGGAAAGTATTTATTTCGGCGCCGATGACAATGCTTCAGGCACCAGTGGCGTACTCGAAATAGCAAGGGCATTTGCCAAAGCCAAAACAGAAGGAAATGGCCCAAGGCGAAGTGTCTTGTGTATGCTGATGACCGGCGAAGAAAAAGGCTTACTTGGTTCGAAGTATTATACTGAATATCCGGTCTTCCCTTTGGAAGAAACGGTAGCGGATATCAATATCGATATGATCGGTCGTGTGGATACGATGCATGCTGACCCCAATTATACCTATGTCATCGGCTCAGACCGCCTGAGTACCGAGCTTCATGCTATCAATGAAACAGCCAATCAACAATACACACATCTCAACCTGGACTATACCTACAACAGAGATGATGACCCCAATCGTTTTTATTACCGATCCGACCACTACAATTTTGCAAAAAACGGAATTCCTATTATTTTCTTTTTCTCAGGTGTACATGAAGATTATCACCGGCCTACGGATACTCCGGACAAAATCCTATTTGCCAGGGCAGAAACCATCACACGTTTAGCTTTTCACAACGCCTGGGAACTCGCCAATCGGGACGAACGGATTAAGGTGGATGTAGAAGGAAGGAACTAGGAGTAAGTTTCGAGTTTTCAGTTTCGAGTTTCGAGAAAAAATAAATACCTAATTGATTGTACAAATCAGTCAATAAGGACACGACACTGATTACCGATTACTGAATACCTGTCGCCTAATCAACCGATCACTGATTCAAAAACTGCGACTCTGCGCGATTCCTTTTATTTCATCGTTGGACCTTAGGTCAACCTATTCTGGGACAAGACACCGCTTACTGAATACTGATTACCGATCACAATTGCCAATGACTGCAAACTCGATACTGTACACTCGAAACTGATTACATCAGCGTCTCCTCTTTATGATCAAGTTGCTCCGGAAAATCGGTTGTAAAATGCAACCCTCTGCTTTCGTGCCTCATCGATGCAGATCGCGTCACGAGGTAAGCAATCGTAATCAGATTACGAAGTTCGCATAGTTGTGGAGATAATGTTGTGGAGTTATATAATGTCTCTGTTTCCTGATACAGCAGCCACAATCGGTCTAGTGCTCTTTGTAAACGCACATTCGATCGCACGATCCCCACATAACTACTCATGATATCTTTCAATTCTTTCCAACTCTGGGTAATGAGGACCATCTCTTTTGGATCTGTTGTCCCCATGGCGTCCCAATCAGGGATATCTTCTTTATACGTAAACGAATCAATGGCACTGACCACATCCTCCGCTATGTTATGCCCATATACCAATCCTTCAAGCAATGAATTGGAAGCAAGCCGGTTGGCGCCATGCAATCCTGAGGCAGTGCATTCACCTGCGGAATAAAGTCTGTTGATGGAAGTGCGTCCAGCTTTGTCTACCAATATCCCACCACAGAAATAATGACATGCCGGGACCACAGGAATCATCTGTTTTGACACATCAATTCCTTCCTCCATGCATTTCTCATAGATATTAGGAAAATGTACTTTGAATTCTTCCATATTGAGGTGACGACAATCGAGATACACATACTCATCTCCGCGTATTTTCATTTCATTGTCAATCGCACGTGCTACAATATCCCTGGGCGCAAGACTTTTTCGTTCATCATATTTTTCCATGAACTCTTTTCCATCCCTTGTGCGCAATACACCACCAAATCCGCGCACTGCTTCCGAGATAAGAAATGCCTGACTTTCTACCGCGGGGCTGTATAATGATGTAGGATGAAATTGCACAAACTCCATATTGCTCATCCGGCCTTTGGCTCTGTACATCATCGCCATACCATCACCTGTTGCGATGACAGGATTGGTCGTTGCCCTGTATATCTGCCCCGCACCTCCGGTGGCAATAACCGTCACTCTCGCAAGATGTGTCTCCACATCGAGATTGGTTTTATTCAAAGCATACACGCCATAACATTCAATACCCGGTGTCACCCTGGTGATATTATATCCCAGGTGATGTTGGGTCAGAAGATCTATAGAAAAACAATTTTCCCGGATTTCAATATTCTTAAACTGACTCGATTTCTCCACAAGCGTTCGTTGGATTTCCCAACCCGTGATATCCTTGTAGTGAAGGATACGGTTTTCACTATGGCCACCTTCACGCCCGAGGTCATATTCACCACCCTTTTCTTTATCAAACCTGGTGCCCCATTCGATTAGCTCACGCACCCTGATCGGGCCTTCTTCTACTACCATTTTCACCACTTCTTCATCACACAATCCATCTCCGGCGTCCAGTGTATCGGCCACATGTTTTTCCTCTGTATCAATCTTTTCATTCCATACGGCAGCAACGCCTCCCTGAGCATAACGGGTATTGCTTTCATCCTTGACCGCTTTAGTCATGACTGTAATCTTCAGGTCCGGCCTCGCCTCTGCAATCTTTATAGCACAAGTCAGTCCCGCTATTCCGGAACCAAGGATAAGGACGTCTGTTTTTCTGGCTTCTCCCATGAATTTGATTGTATTGAATGGTCAAAGATAGCGGTTAAATCTCCGTGTACTCCGTGAAATTCTCCACGCTCTCCGTGCGATATCTCCGTGTTCTCCGTGCGATATCTCCGTGTTCTCTGTGCGAAATCTCCGTGTTCTCTGTGCGAAATCTCCGTGTTCTCCGTGCGAAATCTCCGCGCTCTCCGTGCGATATCTCCATGTTCTCCGTGCGAAATCTCCGTGTTCTCCGTGCGAAATAAATGCGACGCTCCATCCATTTGGCTTATTTTGTGCCCATTCAATAGTCATTCGATGAGGATTGCCGTAAATGCCAGACACTTGTTAGTTGATCGCCTCGAAGGTGTTGGCATCGTAACAGATGAAGTGATGGGTCGTTTGGCAAGATCACATCCTGATGATCAGTTTGATTATTATTTTGACAGAAAATATGATTCGAAGTTTGTGCATGGTTCAAATGTTACACCTCATTCATTTCACCCTGTCACCAGGCTCCCCGTCCTGATCCGCTATTGGCTTGATCACTCTGTGCGAAAGAATGTATTAAAACAAAAAGCAGATATCTTCTTCAGTCCCGATGGATTTATTCCACTTGGGATGAGCATTCCAAAAGTATCGATGGTGCATGATGTCGCGTACTTACGTTATCCGGAACACCTTCAACCGCGGATACGGGCCTTTTATAAAAAATGGATGGGTCGTTACCTGGCGTATACAGACCATATCATTACCGTATCTGAATTTTCCAAAAGTGAATTGATCGCAGGGTACAATATTCATCCGGATAAAATATCGGTGGTGTACAATGGTATCACTGATGCTTACAAACCAATCATCGAAGAACAAAAGAAACATACAAGAGATCAGTACACAAATGGCAAACCTTATTTTGTATATCTGGGGGCCATCCATCCTCGCAAAAATATATTGACACTCGTCAAAGCATTTGAACAATTCAAATCGTCATACCCTTCAGACCATCAACTTGTTCTTGCCGGCCGCGCTTCCTGGCACACCGAAGAAGTATTTAAAGCGATAGCTGAAAGCAAATGGAAAGATTCCATTCATTTCCTCGGCTATATCGCCACTGCTGAAGCAACTGCTCTTGTGGCAAGTGCAGAAGCGATGATCTATCCGAGTTTGTATGAAGGCTTCGGTTTACCTCTTGTCGAAGCGATGGCATGTGGCGTACCGGTCATATGTAGTAATGTGTCATCTCTTCCTGAAGTGGCAGGTAATGCAGCTTTGCTTTTCGATCCGATGGATGCCGGGCAATTAGCTAATCACATGGAAAAGTTTAGTAATGATGATGCATTGAGAAAAGAAATGATAATTCTCGGAAACGACCGAAGTAAGTATTTCTCCTGGGACAAGACAGCAGCTCAGGTATATTCGATTTTATACAGGTTTGCGAAAAGTTGAATACCTTTTGGGACCATTCTGGTAATAGTGTCACGGTTTTGATAAATGCTATAGTCAATAAATATGTCTTTTGCTTCATGGTTAATTAATATTTATTTGTTCGGAGCCCACCTTGCCGGATCGTACTTTTTATATCATACATCCGAAGTATTTTTCGTAAATCAAAAAAACTACTCTCCTTTACCTCTAACATGTACCATTGAATTACTTCCTGGGGGATTTTCGAATAGTGCCACCAGTTGTCAAAATGAATCCAATGGCAGTATTGTTTTTGATACTGCATTTCTCATCAATGGTACACCACCATATACTTTTGACTGGGATGACCTCAGCACCCCACAAAATGATGTATTCAATGACGATGGTACAAATGCTTTAGATTCAATACCTGCGGGAACTTATGCTTTACTGATTACAGATACTTTAGGATGCTCCATCATTGGATCAACTACCGTCGAGGATCCAGTGTTTTATGCGACAACAATCATTGATTCTGTTGGTCTATGTAAATTGACCGGAGGTATACAAATAGTACAAGTTATAAGCCCTCCTGTCCTACTGAATTACAATTGGGATTTTGCCTTCACACCGTATGATGATGATTTTGGGAGTGGCACAAACGATATTGGTTTTCCTGCCGAAGAAAACGATCAGGAAGATTTGTTTGAAGGGCTTGAAGGTGGAACTTATTTTCTGGAATTAACCCTTGTATATGACACTATGGATTTGGAAAACGATTGTGTCTGGCGGGATACCTTTAACATATTTATTGATAGTTTAAGATTACTTTGCCCTTCAGGGGATGCTTATCTTTTTGCAGAAACACGTGATACTCCGTCCACGTATCAATGGCAAGTAGATTCTCTTAATGGATTTATAGATGTCAATCCGGATGCCCATCATTCAGGGACCACCAGCCCGTTACTCTTTCTAATGGATATGCCTTCTTCATGG
>JAGOIB010000129.1:3761-6075 GCA_017995875.1 Saprospiraceae bacterium | reverse complement strand
ATCCAATCTTTATCTGTTAGAATGTTCCATTCGTGAGGATGATAACCGACACCGGAGCCAACATAGTTACTGCTGTATTTGACCCAGTAGCTTATGTATACTTTATCCGTTGCCTCAAATAAGTGTCGGCCCGCACCCGATGATGTAGCACCTTGCGTAAAATGTCCTTCATATGAATGGGCACCATTTTTAAATTCAGCAGTAGTCCGTTGATCAGGGAAGCCATCATACCATCCTTTCGCTTCAAAGTCTCCGGTTTCGTAATCTTCGAAGAGAAGGATGTTCTGGGCATGGGTATCCATCAAAAATGGATACAGTATAAGCATGCAGAATTGAATTCGTGCCTTGAGTTTAATTTGTGCCATATCACTGCAAGACATTTAGTTGAGATGCCAGATATAAGATGCCAGATACCAGATGCTAAGTCTGGCATCTGATATCTGGCATCTGAAGTCTAACTACAGAGACTCTGGAAGCGTATACGTCCTGCCTTTATTCTGCTCTTTCAGCCAGTTCATCAATGGCTCGAAATAACGGACGATAGCTTTCGCATTCATCTCTTCACCGGTAGCATTTTTCATGACCTCTCTCCAGTCTTTGGTGGCACCTGAAGCCATAATCGTATTGATAAACGTACCCACTTCCTTGTTGCCGAAATAATTAGTAGCAGTTGGTGGTTGATGTAATATTT
Organism: Saprospiraceae bacterium; assembly: GCA_017995875.1. The sequence continues at coordinate 5,384 of JAGOIB010000129.1, read as the reverse complement.
TCTCAGCAATGTGTTGGTGTAACTGGAACAGGATCACGTACGACAATGCATAGTCATAATATTGCGCTGCATCATCATTGATGTGGGTCTTGCTGGCGGCATCACAATAGATTTCACCACGATCGGAAGGTGGTACGATGCCCTGATATTTTTTAGCGAGTTCCCACCATTTTTTATTGAATTCATTTTCCGGCAGATTATCGGCATACAATGCTTTTTCAAATTCACTCATCGTACCTGCAGCAAATGGAATGAAGACTGCAAAATTCAAGGCTTCTTTCAACAGGATCTGAATAGAATCTGTCTTGGCATCAGCAGGCACTAATCCTTGTCCAACCAGATATGGTTTTTGCATAGCTGCCATACCCATCATACTGCCCAGCGCTTCGTGAAATGCGCGGTTGGCACCACCACGAAGAACAGGTGGTACTTCAGGTGTAGAATAGGCGATGTAGTAATAGATATGACCGAGCTCATGATTAGAGGTTTCGAACCATTCTGAATTTGGTTCGACACTCATCAGGCTGCGCACATCTTTATCAAGATCAAGATGCCATGCAGAAGCGTGATTGTTTTTCTTGAGTGTAGAATCAACAGGGTATGGATACAAATTGGATTTCAACCAAAATGATTCCGGCAGCGCAGGAAAGCCGATGCTTTTATATAAAGATTCACCAGCTCTGACAATCCACTCAGGGCTCTTCGTAGCTAGTACACTATCTACATTGATACCTTTCACTTCAAGCATCGGGCTCCAGTCTTGTCCCCAACGATTAGGTAACCAATGCGCAGGAAGATAATCCGGTACTTCTTTTACACCATATTTTTTTGCCAACTCATATCGAGCATATGTGTGAAGTTCGCGATAGAGTGGGCGGAGTTCCTGATTGAGGCGTTGCATCATTTCCATCATCTCCGGAGTCTTCATTCCATAATCTGAAACCTGGTAGGAGAAGTAGTCAGGATAGTCGAGTGCTTGTACAGTTGAGTTTCTCAGTCTGCGTAGATTGACCAGGCCGGCTTTGAGTTCCTTTCCGACTTCCTTGCTGGATTCCCAGGCGGCAAGTCGTTTCTTCAAATCGGTTTCGGTTCGAAGTATTTCGTCGATCTCATTCGTGGTGACATTTTTGCCATTGAGCTTGAACGTAAAGCCAAATAGTTTTTCAGTCTGTGCTATGGAGGCTACGATTTTTTCTTTCACGAGCTCAGCTACAGTCTGCGGATCACTACCGGCATTGTACAGGATCACTTCCAGTTGTCTCACTTGCAACGGGGTGAGTTTATCCTTTATGCCAAGGAATTTTTTAGTGGCTTCGATATTAGCTACGCTACCTGTAAAGGCAGTCATTGCTTCATCGGCGATGCGGGAATTGTAGGCATTGAGCGTATCCCCTTCTTTGATTTCGGTGTTCGTCTTCCAGCTGGCTTCAGCGGAAGCATAGTAGAGTTTGACGTACTCTGCAGTGTAGGTATCCAGAAAAGCCTGGGCTTCCTTTTGTTCAGGAGTAGGTTCCGTAGACTTGGATTCTGTTTTGCAGGCGACGAAGCCGATGAGGATGATCGCCAGGAAGGAAAGGAGGTAATTTTTCATGTATCGGTTAAAATTTAGGCGAAAGTAAAGAA
>JAGOIB010000129.1:0-3661 GCA_017995875.1 Saprospiraceae bacterium | reverse complement strand
AGGATTCCCCATCTTTGCACCACAATAGCACACCATGAGCCTCACGATACACACCCTCACCTTTAATCCCTTTCAGGAAAACACCTACATTATCAGCGCACCTTCCGGTGAATGCATCATTATTGATCCGGGCTGTTTTGATGAGCATGAGAGGGAAGAGCTGGTTCAACTGATCGACCAGAACAAATTAAAACCGGTACGGCTGATCAATACGCATTGTCATATTGACCATATTTTGGGAAATGGGTTTGTGGCGAAAACATGGAATCTTGGATTAGAGATTCACAAGGGAGAAATCCCTGTGCTTGCAGCAGGAGTGTCTGTAGCTAATATGTATGCTGTGCCCTATGATCCTTCGCCTGAACCATCGTCTTTTTTAGCAGAAGGAGATGAAGTTGTCTTGGATGGTATACCTATGAAGGTTTTTTTTACACCAGGACACTCCCCGGCAAGTATATGTTTGTATAATGCAACTGACAGTTGGATCATTGCCGGTGATGTTTTGTTTTATGAAAGCATCGGTCGCACAGATCTTCCGGGTGGTGATCATCAGACTTTATTGAGAAGTATCCGTAGCCAGCTTTTTGTTTTACCAAACGAAACGGTCGTCTATCCAGGTCATGGCCCAACGACGAAGATTGGGTATGAGAAAATGTTTAATCCGTTTATGCAGGAGGAATAGTGCTTAGGAGATTAGGAGTTTAGGAGGTTAGTGGTAAACTTCTTCCACTATTGATTCTCCCTTTCCTTCACCACCATGTGTCCATTCCCATTGCTCATGAAGTCGAATACGGCCATCAGGTAATACTTCAGGTTTGCTGTTACAATAACCACTTTTGAGCTGCCCATCATTATCGATGTGGTGATAGGCAAAATACAGGCTGTTGTCTTCGCGAATTTGACCAAGCATATATCCTTCACGAATAGAGCCTCCGTAGTAGGTTGCAGAAAGTATATTGCCTTGCTGTGAATAGTTGAATACGGTTTCACCACTGACTTGTCCATTTGGACTATTGGATACTCCGGTAAAGGTTCTTCCGTGATAATTGATTTTCATTTTTGGCAGAAGTGTATTTAGCAAAATTAATTCTTTTAAATTCACTTGCTGTGTAATTTTGTTATTGCACAAAGACGCAGAGCTGCAGTTTAGGTTTTCCCTTGTTCCTTCTACCTTTCCGCCTTTTACTATTACTTTAGCCATTGAAATAACAAATAGATGATAAGGAATCAAATACTCGTAAGAAAAATAAAACACCTCACCGATGCTCGCTACTTTGCGGCTATGGGCGTGGATTGGATGAGTATGGAGTTGAATAATGATCCTACATCATTTATGAAATGGCATACATTGAAAGATTGGGTGGAAGGGGTACAGCTTGCCGCGGAAATCGGTACACCAGATGAAATGCTGGTCGCAAAAACGATCATTGATGCCAAACCGGAGGGGATCATTCTTACGCAACTTATAGGGATTGATGAGTTATCGGATGTTGAATTGTTTTTTGATACGCACTACATCGATCGTAATAAATGTCCTGCCGGGAGTTTTGAGATAATTCACTTTGATGAAATCGATACAGATAGAATACCGGAACTTAGTTCTCACACCACTTTTCTTCAACATGAATGGACGCCGGATGTACTTGAACTTTTATTGGCAGGCGGATATGAAGGTGGAATTTGTTTTTCCGGCGGAGAGGAAGATGCGACAGGAATGAGGGATTATGAAGCGATGGATGAGCTATTGGCATTGATACTGAAGTAAAAGCAATACAATCAAATTTTCCCCAAATAGAATTGTATATGAAACTACTTTTTTTCATTTTAACATTTGCTGTTCTGATTTCGACAGGGATAGTTGCGCAACGTATGGTGCTCCCAACAGATTCTTTCAACATTCAAGGCAAAATTGCAAAGGAAGTGGTTTTCACGATGGCTGAATTAGATACATTTTCCAAAGTGATGATAAAAGATCAAATTATCTACAACCAGAAAGGTGAACCCAAAGACACAGTCAAGAATCTGAAGGGGATCTTACTAAAAGATCTTTTGATCTCCGTTGAATATCTATATGATAAACCAAGGCAATTGAATGAATTTTATTTTGTCTTTACGGCTTCCGATGGATATCGTGTTGTTTTTTCATGGAATGAAATATATAATACGGAAGCAGGAAATCAATTTTATATCGTGACGGAAATGGGAGGAATGACCCTAAAAGAAATGGAGGAGCGAATATTGTTTATCTCCACTGCAGACCTCAAGGCCGGGCGCAGATATATTAAAGGACTGAAATCAATAGAAGTTAAGCAACTGGACTAAAACAGGATTATTGGTAAGGCTTTTGATGGACCTCCTGTTACAATTCTGACAATATCCATGTATATCCATACCCGTATCCTATTTCAATTGATCGGTCATTTTGGATGTTTAGTCTAAACCAGGCAGCGAATCATTGATTGTTTTCGTATCTTCTCTGCCCGTCGATGCGGATTTTCAGACCACTGCATTGATTATTTATTTATCCAAATTTCCTTACGTATGAAAAATCTAACTACCATTCGCTTTTTACTTGCAGCCACTAGTCTGGTTATATCAACTGCAGCCTGGACGCAAGACATTACTATTCCCAGGACACCCAGCCCTGCTGCTGAGGTTACCCAGACGATTGGCATATCTACAGTCACTGTCAATTATTCGAGGCCATCTGTAAAGGGCCGTGTGATCTGGGGCGAGCTTGTTCCCTATGGGTGGAATGTACAGGCTTTTGGAAATCAGAATTCTGCTCCATGGCGTGCCGGGGCTAATGAAAATACCACGATTGAATTTTCGCATGCAGCCAAAGTAGAGGGCCAGATGGTTCCTGCCGGACGCTATGGGTTGTTTTTTACCATCAATGCAGATAATAGTGGTGAAGTAATCCTGTCAAAAGATAAAATGTCCTGGGGCAGCTTTTTTTATGAGCCTGAGCATGATCAGCTTCGTGCTAAAATCCAGACACGTACACATGCAATGACGGAATTGCTCACGTATGATTTTATCAACCTGACTAAAAATACCGGCGAACTTGTATTGAACTGGGAAAACAAACAAATTCCCGTCATGATTGAATTTGCAGTAGATGACATTGTCATGGCAAATGCAGCAGAAGAACTGAAAGGTGTTGCAGGTTTCAGTTATCAGGGATATGCCTCTGCCGCGAATTATGCTATGCAAAATAAAACCAATATTGAGCAAGGTATAGAATGGGCCGACAGGGCCGTGACCATGAACCCAAGTTTTAATACTTTAAATGCAAAAGCCGGGTTGCTTCAACTACAAGGTAAAACAGCAGATGCCGATAAGGTAAAGGCAGAAGGATTGGCCATGGCTACTGAAACAGAGCTCAACACCTATGGCTACACGCTACTCAACCAGGGTGACAAAAAAGAAGCTATCCGCATCTTCAAGATGAATGTCGATAAACACCCTGAAAGTGCCAATGCATGGGATAGTCTTGGTGAAGGATATGCACTGAGCGATGACAAGGACAATGCCATCAAGTGTTTTAAGAAATCCCTTACCCTCAATCCGATTGATGGAGTAAAAGCCAATTCAACGATGTATCTCAAGAAACTGGGAGCGTTGTAAAAATGAAAAATGAAAAATGAAAAATGAAAAA
>JAGOIB010000128.1:1933-6093 GCA_017995875.1 Saprospiraceae bacterium | reverse complement strand
AGACATGAAGTACCGTAGTATCGGTGCGGGAGTAGTAGGGATTTTCTATTTGAGTTGCTTCATTTACTTCCTTTCTGTTGCCAGGAATAGCAGATGACGAACAGGAAATGACAACTAGAAATATGAAATTGTAACTCGCTAAGATTGTAGGATTTTTCATGATCAGCAATTATTATTTTTTACTTCATGATTGAAGTAAAGAAAAGAAAAGTAATTCTTAAGTGACTTTTTCTTTAAAGTTCTATAGCCAATAAGATGTTTTTTAATTCCAAAATGACTTGTTTGAACACTAATTAGTTAAAAATTGTTCAAAATTTCCAGGGGTGATGACCTTGGACACCACAGGTTGATATTCGGCTGTGAAGGTTTTTGGAAAATTTACTTTTCGGGTAGGATTCCATTTAAATTCATAAGCCTCTAGCGTTCCATCTTTTTCTTCTATATAGTCGATTTCTTGCTGTTGTGTGGTTCGCCAGAAATAGGTGTTGGCCCAATGTTGATGATATCTGAGATATTTCATTCGCTCACTTAGGATCCAATTTTCCCAAAGGACGCCGATGTCCTGTCTGAGTTCGAGAGGTTGAAATGAAGCGATGAGGGCGTTTCGAATACCATTATCATAAAAGTATATTTTCCTGCTTGACTTCAATTCGTTTCTTAAGTTCCTGCTGAAGCTGCCTAACCGGTAAATGACAAAAACCTGTTCAAGCAGGTTAATATATTTTTCAACGGTTTTATGATCCAATCCCACGAGGCTGGCAAGTTCATTAAAGGAAACTTGTTGGCCCAACTGGAAAGCAAGAGCCTGCATCAATCTGAGTAGCTTGTCAGGTTTTTGGATATTTTCCCAGAGCAAGATGTCTTTGTAAAGAAAACTATCCGTCAGCGCTTTCAGCCTTTCTTTTTCTTCCCCGGGATGACTAATTATTTCGGGATAATAACCATAAATTAATCTGACTGGCAACAACCGCTTCTCCTCCAAAATGCCATGATGAGTCACCATTTCTTCAAAGCTGACAGGATACAGATGAAAATCCCATTTTCTACCGGTCAGTGGTTCATTCGATTTATTGGCAAGTTCGAAGGAAGAAGAGCCGGTGGCAATAACCTGTACTTGAGGAACCTGATCAGTTATCAACTTAAGTTTCAACCCAATGTCCTTAATACGCTGTGCTTCATCTATCACAAGGAATCTGTAGCCAGCCATCATCGTTTTAATGCGTGAGGAGGTGATATTTTCAAAAAGGGCTAGCACATCCGGCTCATCTCCATTGAGCCAGATAGTGTCAGTGCGGTTAGCCATCAATTGCTTCAAAAGGGTTGTCTTGCCCAGTTGCCTGGCACCAAACAGCAGAATTGCCTTTTTGTCGCCCAATTTTTTAGTTATGAGGTCACCCAAAATCCTCGAAATCATGTTTTATTGGATTTAATTCCCAAAAATACATAATATTTAGGGAATATAATCCAAATAATAAAGAATTTTGTGTTTGAGGAAATATTTGAAATGAAAGAGCATCCCGGACATGAGATATATGTATAACACGGCAGATGACTTCCTTTTTCTGTATTTGGGGCATCTAATTATGACATACCGTCAACACCGAATCATAGGATGAGTTGTGGCATTTCACACTAACAACGTACATCCCCAACTGAAGGTTACCGCCCACTACATCAAAGGAATGTAATCCTTCATATAAAGGACCACGATGGATCGATTTTACCAACCTTCCATTCAGATCAATCATATCAATGGTATAATCTTGTTTCACAGTTACATTAAACTCAATAGTAACCTTTTCGAGAAATGGATTTGGATACGCCTTTACGCTGAGTGGATTTTTATAACCTGCATTTTCAACCGAAGTAACTTCAGCAACAGGTGAAACCTTATACATCCCTCTTCCGTAGGTCGCAGCAACCAATATATTTTCCTCTGCATGGTATGTGAGATCCGTAATGATCACATTCGGCAGACCGCTACTAACTAATTCCCAATGCAGGCCCTGATCCGTCGAATAGAATACGCCAATATCAGAAGCTATATACAAGTGCCCAAGTGCAGGAGTAATGATCAGATCATTAATCGGCATATCAGGCAAGTCTCCCGATATGGATGTCCAGGTAGCACCGAGATCTTCTGTCTTAAAAATATGTGCAACACTTTCACCAAATCTGTAACCGGAATAGGTCACATAAGCTGTGTTCTCATCAGCAGGATCAGCAGCTACACTAGTGACCCATCTGTCGGGTAGCAAAGTGGAAACCAATGTCCAGTTATTGCCGCCATTTGCAGATACCTGTACATTCCCGTTGTCAGTACCAACATAGATGATTTGATCATTGACAGGTGATACACTGATAGCCGTTATAGTGCCAAATGGTGTTACTGCAGGTGAAGTATTTTCTGTGAGATCCGGACTTATAGCAATCCAGTTTTCAGCGCGGTCAACAGATTTATACAGTCTCTGACTGCCAAAAAATAATATAGATGGATCTTTTGGATTCAAGACAAAGGGAGAATTCCAATTAAATCTGTCGCCATTCAATATACCGTCAGTCGCGTAAACAAAGTTAGATCCTCCATCTTCTGACCTTCCTAAAACACCATATTGGTATTCAGCATAGATATATTGGTTATTTACAGGATCAACAAGTACGCGGAAGCCATCTCCGGGATAAATGACACGCCAGTCATCGTCCGACCCTGTCATGGTTCTAATCGTACTATTGTCCTGCGCACCACCATATAATCTTTCAGGAAAAGAATGATCTATTTCACAAGTATAAAATTGTGTAATCGGTAATGTATTCAAATGTGTTGCATTGGACATTCCATCCTGAGCTCGGTATACTCCTCCGTCATTTCCAACCAATATAATATCCGGATTGTCAGGATGAAAGGCAACAGCATGCTGGTCCAGATGCATATTGGTGAATATATCAGACCAACTCTGTCCGCCGTTGGTTGATTTGTATAAATCCAACCCCGTTAAATACACGGTATTGGAATCGACCGGATCTGCAATGATTTTTCCAAACCAATAGAAATAAGGCGCATCACTGATGCCTGTAACTCCCTTTTTTACCCATGAATTTCCATTATTTGAAGAACGATAAACTGCCTTGAGGTAGCCACTTGTTTCATGCTCATACATGGCATAAAGTACATTAGGAAAAGAGGGAGAGATGGTAATGCCAATTCTTCCTGCAGTTTCGGGGAGCCCCAAAGTCAGTTGCAGCCAGGTATTCCCTCCATCAATTGATTTGTAGATTCCGGATGATGGACCGCCGTAGGCTCTTCGGTAGGCGGTCCGTACTCGTTGCCATGCCGATGCATATAATATATTTGGATTGTTCGGATGGATTGCAAGATCAATAATCCCCGTCGAATCATTGATGAATAATACCTTCTCCCAATTTTGTCCTCCATCGAGCGTACGGAAAAGACCACGGTCTGGTCCGATGGTAAACAAATGCCCCATTGCACCTGCATAAGCAATGTCAGGATTCGTCGGATGCACTATAATTTTACTAATCGACCCGGTTTGTTCAAGGCCAATTTGTGACCATGTTTCACCACTATCATCAGAACGATACACCCCATTTCCATCATATGCAATCGAACCACCTCCGGCATTTGGTTCACCGGTACCTACATAAATGATGTCTTCATCTGAAGGTGCTATTGCAATATCCCCGATGGCCAGTGTAGGTTCGTTATCGAAAATGGCCTGCCATGTAGTGCCCGCATTTGTAGATTTAAAGACGCCTCCGGAAGCTGCAGCAGCATAATACGTGTTGGGTTGTGATTGCAATATCTCTACATCAGTTATTCGTCCACCTATATTGGTTGGACCACAAAACTCCCAGTTTGAAAGAAGATTCCGATCCTGTATGGCAATTACTTTTTGCTGACGATAAGATCGCACAGCCTCATAGGATGATGGATCAATCTGTCCCGCAGGAAATACCCTTTGCATGAATATCCAGTCATTCGATGCAGGATCTTCTGTCGCTTTGGCAGGATCTGTTTTCGATCCACTATGACAAGCAAAAAGGGAACAGAGTAAGGTTAGATGGAGTAATCGAATCATAAGGATAATGCACGTTTACTTGAAATCACAAATTCGTGAATATCGATTGAATTCGTTTACCCT
>JAGOIB010000128.1:0-1833 GCA_017995875.1 Saprospiraceae bacterium | reverse complement strand
AGCCGGTCCCCATGCTTCTTCAACCACGCTTCATTTTTAACATACTCAGGATCCCCTTTCTCTACCCATTTCCAGAAGCGAGGCCCATGATTCATCTCCTTGAGGTGAGATAATTCATGGATGATGATGTGGTCCATGATATGTGTTGGGGCCAGCAATATTTTAGTAGAGAAATTCAGGTTGCCACTATTAGCGCAACTGCCCCATCGACTATGTATATACTTGAGACGGACACTGTTGATTTTTTCTTTAATAAAATGCCTGTTGTATTCATGAACACGTTCTGTAAATTCAGGCAAAATATCAGAAGAAATGCCTCTTGAGATCAGTGATGTTATAAAATCGCGTGTGTAATAATCATTCTCTTCCAGTTTTGGCAAACTCAGTATCAACTGGTTTTGCTCCACATGGACAGAACCTGAAGATTTGGCTTTGTTGGTCGATAGTTGAAGTTCATAACTTTTCAGCGCAGTTTTAATGATCTGCCCTGTACGATACTCCTTGTTTTTCCATCGTTGCGCCAACTCAGGTTTTTCGGTCAGCGTCTCCAGTAACCATTTTTTAGCCCAGATCAATTTCTCCTGCTTGAATTCCTTAGGAGCGGTATAGGGCAGTCTCAGATATGCAGATGTTTTACCAATCGATACACGCGTATCAACTCTTCTTTCTTCGATGATCAGTAAAGGGAGATGAATTCCCTGCCACCGAACGGATGTGTGGGTCTGACGGCTATGCATGTTTCAATGCAAACTCTTTCATGACCTCTGCTAATATCTTCACTCCATCCTCCGGCATAGCGTTATAAATCGATGCCCTGAATCCACCAACGGATTTATGTCCCTTCAATCCATCACACCCGGCCTCTTCACAATAGGTTTGAAACTCCTTATTCAATGCAGCATCTTCAAGATTGAACGTAACATTCATCCTTGATCTGTCTTCAGGTACACTGTGGCCGATATAGAATGGAATGGAATCAATCACATCATAGATGGTTTTGGCCTTTCTTTCATTGATCTGCTGCATCGCGCTCAGGCCTCCCAGTTTTTTTAACCAACGCATGGTAAGCATGCTTACATAAATAGGAAAAACAGGAGGTGTATTGTACATCGATTCATTTTGTATGTGCGTCTCATACCTGAGCATGGTAGGAAGGGTACGATTGACTTTGCCCAACATGTCTTTTCTTACGATCACCAGGGTCACGCCCGCTGGGCCCAGGTTTTTTTGGGCTCCGGCATAGATCAGACCAAACCGATGTGGTTCGATAGGTTTGGAAAAGATATCAGAAGACATATCACAGACCATCGGGATAGGACTATCGGGAAAGCTTTGATACTGGGTACCATATATAGTGTTGTTGCTGGTCGTATGTAAGTATTCGAAATCGGTGGATATCGGATAGCCTTTTGGTATGTAAGAGTAATTTTTATCCTTTGAGCTCGCAATTACCTCAATGTTTCCAAGCATTTTGGCTTCATGGATGGCTTTACTTGCCCAGACACCTGTATCCACATAGGCTGCTTTCTTGCCTTCCGGCAGCAGGTTCATCACGGTCATAAAAAACTGCGTACTCGCCCCTCCGGTAAGGAATAAAACTTCATATTCATCAGATAATCCTAACAATTCGCGAACAAGCGCCATTGCTTCATGTAGAATAGGCTCAAAATAGGACGAACGATGGGATACTTCAAGGATCGAAAGCCCGGTTCCATTGAGGTCCAGGACAGCTTTGGAAGCTTCTTCAAATACGACTTTGGGCAGAATGGAGGGTCCTGCAGAGAAGTTAATAATGTGTGACATAACTGATTTCAGGTTGTGGCAACAAATCTA
>JAGOIB010000127.1 GCA_017995875.1 Saprospiraceae bacterium | reverse complement strand
TCTTCCGTCCAGTTGCCAAACCGGTCTTCCAGTGGGATGGTGTCAGTTACAGTAGGAATGATCGCTTCGGGAACCATTTCGTATGGATCCGGAAGGTTGTAGGAAGCCATAGCCTTACCTGTAGAGAAGAGGATGGAGACCAAAGCCAGGGATGTCCCTAAAAGTAACGACGCGTTTCTACTCATGTAATTGTTATGCCTACTATACGCTATCGAGGGTGGTTTTGGCCCCTCTTTATACCCCAAAGAGGGGTGGATTTTTTGTTAATCAGGTGTTATAACGATACAATTCAAATTACATTATGTGCCATCAGGCTGATAATACACGTAAAGCCATTCTGACCAAAGTTTCTGTAGCAAGTTCCTTTCCCTGATCCCTGACAATCTGGCTGATAGCCTTTTCTGCCTGGCTTTTGACAAAGCCCAATGTGATCAGGGCAGCCAAAGCTTCTTCAACAGATTGATTTTTCTGGCTTCCGGCTTTGATAGCCAGTGGATCACCAATGGATTTGAGCATTTTATCCTTGAGTTCCATCATCACCCGCTTGGCTGTCTTGGGCCCAACACCCTTTACCTGCCTGAAGGCCACCTCATTGTCAGTGAGTATGGCCTGCCTGCATTCTTCCGGAGTCATGCCTGAAAGGATAAGACGGGCAGTATTAGGGCCTATGCCTGAGACACTTACAAGGTGTAAAAAGACTTCTCTTTCTGCCGGTTCAAAGAAACCCCATAGTCTGTGAGCATCTTCCTGAACCTGAAGCCAGGTATAAACCTTTCCATCCTTGCCTTCAACAATCTGATCGTAGCTATTGAGTGTGATATGTAGCAGATAACCTATGCCTCCGGCTTCCACCACGACGTGTGTAGGTTGCCTTGAGACCACTTTACCTTGTATGTAATCGAACATATTATAAAAGATGCAAATATAAAGAAAGTGGGCTTAATCAGACCTATTGGTCTTAAGGAATGTTCGATGTTCATTCCGAATAATGAAATCATTGGCTTCAACGTAAACTTTACCCATATCTTTGAACTCTTACTTTCACAGGGGTTTCTATGGACGAAGTGATTTTCATGGTTAAGGAGTCAGATGAAGGCGGATATGAGGCATCTGCTCTGGGGCACGCTATTTTTACTGAGGCTGACAGTTGGGATGAATTAAAAGTTAATGTAAAAGATGCCGTAGTCTGCCATTTCGATGATCAAACCGGACTTATTATCCGGCTTCATAATTAACCACCTCACTATTCCAAATTATTATCCAATTCGAATCGAAACGTTTTCAGACATCCTAAAGGAAACAGCAATACAATTAGAAATAACAAAAGAAGAGTTGATTAAAAAACTCTATCCATAATTCATATATAGAATGAACATACTTATAATAGGTGGAGGAGGCAGAGAACATGCCCTGGCAGACAAGATAGCATCAAGTGATTATTGCACTCAACTCTTCATTGCCCCCGGAAATGCGGGCACCGGATTACTTGGAAAAAATGTGCAAATCGATCCACATGACTTTGAATCGATTAAGGATTTTGTTGTCGCTGAAGAAATCGGCCTCGTCGTTGTAGGACCTGAAGCTCCTCTCGTTGGCGGCATTGTTGATTTTTTTGCAGGAAATGAATCCGTAAAGGATATCCCGATCATCGGGCCTTCTGCCGCAGGTGCTCAATTGGAAGGCAGCAAAGCTTTTGCAAAAGAATTTATGAAACGCCATCACATCCCGACGGCAGCCTATAGATCTTTTGAAAAAGAAAACCTTCAGGAAGCACTCAACTATCTCGCTTCACACTCCATGCCGGTCGTCCTCAAAGCTGATGGTCTCGCAGCAGGAAAAGGTGTATTGATTTGCGCAACAGTAGCAGAAGCACAGAACGAAATAAAAGAAATGCTGGATGGTAAATTCGGCGACGCGAGTTCAACCGTAGTCATCGAAGAATTTTTAACGGGTATTGAATTTTCTGTCTTTGTATTGACCGATGGAAAAGATTATATCCTTCTTCCTGAAGCAAAAGATTACAAGCGCATCGGCGAAGGCGACCTCGGACTTAACACAGGAGGCATGGGAGCAGTATCGCCTGTTCCATTTGTAGATCAGGTATTATGGGAAAAAGTGCATGCCCGTATTATAAAGCCTACCATCAAAGGCATCCATGATGAAAAAATAAATTACAAGGGTTTCATCTTCTTTGGATTGATCCTTGTCAACAATGAGCCATTTGTGATTGAATACAATTGCCGGTTAGGTGATCCTGAGACAGAAGTCATCATCCCACGTTTACAATCAGACCTTGTTGATCTGTTGGTCGCTACCTGGAACGAAACTCTTGCTGATATTGAAATAAATATCGACAGTCGTTCAGCAGTAGCCATTGTTCTTGCCTCCGGAGGTTATCCCGGTGAATTTGAAAAAGGAAAAATCATCAAGGGGCTTGATCATGTGGATAGCAGCCGCATCTATCATGCCGGAACTAAAAATTTTAATGGATCCGTAGTTACTTCCGGTGGTCGTGTGCTTGCAGTCACAAGTCTTGGCAGTACGATGAAACGTGCTTTGGATAAAAGCCTTGTCAATGCGGAGACACTTCAGTATGAAGGGAAGTATTACAGGAAAGATATCGGAAAAGATTTATTAAGTGACGAGTGATCTGTGTTGAGTGTCGAGTGTCGAGTATCGAGTTTTGAGTAATTCATTTGCGGCTGGGAAAAGACAGAACTGCGTCTCTGCGCGAAATATTTAGCGGAAAGGTAAAAATCAATTAGCGGAAATTTGTGAGAATTAGCGGCTGGGAAAAAGCGGAAAAGGCCAAAGAAGCTTAAGAGGCTTAAGAGGCAAAAATGAAAAATGAAAATCAATTCCCCCGGTTGCTGAGCTGTAGAACATGGATGAGAAGAGCAAGTCGAAGCATCAGGGGGCAGGGGGTATGAAAAAGCAAAATGCAACGCTTCATCGAAAATCTTTCACGAATGCTGCAATTGCGACATACGTCGCATCATAATCCGCTTTTTCATCGGCATTTTTATAACCATAATAAAATCCGCATGTCGCTTTTCCTTCCCCTGCATGGGTACCGCGGTATAGCAACTGACCATCATTATCATACACCTGAAACAAATAGGTGTTCTTGACTTTCCTGGAGATCACGGGCATGCCAAGGACATTAGGAATAAAAAGGGTAACAAGTGAAAGAATAGGTGTGTAATCCACCTTCGCCTGGTGCTGAATCCTGTTGACATAAATCCTCCCGCAACTATTGGTCACGTTGGATGGATTAAGTGCATCTTCCAATAGATATATGAAGGAAGCATATTCATCCCGATCAAGGGCATACCCGACAAACTCATCATCATTGACGGTGGTCCATTGATCATCAATCAAGACGGAGTTACTGGTAGAAGCCATCATCGGCGTAAGTTGGACAAAGGAATTTTCCTCAAGTGAAATTTCATAGTAGCAATCCCTGCCATTCGGGATATCAGGATAACTATAATCAGAAATATAAGCTGTCTTGCAGGAAACCAAGGCCATGGCAGAAAGTAGAACAAACGTTTTCATACAGCAGAAGATTTAACATCGTGAAGAAATACTGTATGAAGTTATTCCTTGGCTGAACGAAGAACCGTTAAGTAAAAATTAATTAAGGATTGTTTAACCAAGCTGTCAGCCGTCAGCTATCAGCTATCAGATTTCATACTTGGATAATCCTGCTATTTATATCTTATGATTAAACGGCACAACAGATGTTTTGCCCCTACAGGGCAAGATTGATTTTTTAAATTTTATTGCTACCTACCTATAGCCCCGATGGGGCATTGATTTTATTTTCCAGCAGAGTACAATCTGTCTCCTGACAGTCCCTATGCTCTATGCCCTATGCTCTATGCTCTATGCTTAAATATTCCAGAGATATCCCAACAAAAAATAAACAAGGCATGTAATCAGAATTATTGAAACCACATTGAGGATAAAACCGGTCTTGATCATCTCCCAAATCTTAAGATAGCCTGAACCGAATGCAATTGCATTGGGTGGTGTGCCGGCGGGCATCATAAAGCCGCAGGACGCTGCCATCGTTGCAGCCACCATCAGCATAAGCGGATGAATACCTGCTGCTACAGCGATAGGTGCCAGTACCGGAAGGATCATTGTGACAGTTGCCAGATTGGAAGTAAACTCAGTGAGAAAATTGACAATCAGTACAACAAACAATATCACGAGGAAAACTCCCATAACTGAAAGGCTGGTCATCCGTTGTCCTATCCATATGGCAAGTCCGCTGGACTCAAATGATTCAGCCAAGGCAAGGCCTCCACCGAAAAGTAAAATAATACCCCACGGCAATTTTGCTGCATCTTCCCAAACCAGTATGCCTTGATTGTTCCTTTTACCGGAAGGAATCAGAAATAAAACGATGGCACCTATGATCGCGATAATCGTATCGTCTATACCCGGAATTATTTTTTCAAGTACGAAAGATCGGATGATCCATGCAATGGCAATCGTGAGAAAGATAATGCTAACACGTTTTTCTCCGGCGCTCATATTTCC
Source organism: Saprospiraceae bacterium (assembly GCA_017995875.1). The sequence goes on along the minus strand of JAGOIB010000127.1, from coordinate 1,544 downwards.
CAAACCTGCATGTCTCTTGTCCATTTCCTCTTTTCCTCCTGATAGCGTGGCATTACCTAACGGAAATCCAATCCTGGTAAGATACCACCACGTAAAAAATAGCAAGATCACCGCTAAAGGAAAACCTACCACAAACCATTGAAAAAAACTGATCTCTGTGCCATACATATCCCTGACAACGCCTGCAAAAACAAGATTAGGCGGCGTACCGATCAGTGTTGCCACTCCACCAATGGAAGCCGCATACGCAATCGCAAGCATCAATGCTTTCCTGAAATTGTCATCCGATTTATCTTCTGTCACTGAAGCAACCTTGATGATGGCTAACCCGATCGGAAGCATCATGATCGCGGTAGCAGTATTGGATATCCACATGGAAAGAAATCCTGTAGAAATCATAAACCCGAGGATTATCATGTGGAGCTTGGTCCCCATGCTTCGAATGATATTGATTGCGATGCGATTGTGCAGCCCGGTTTTTTCTATCGCGATAGCCAGCATAAATCCTCCCATATATAAAAAAACCAAAGGATGGCCATAGGACGATGTAGTCGTGCTGAGATCCATTACATGCAGCAATGGAAACAAAACGATAGGGAGCAGGGAGGTTATCGGCAAGGGCACCGATTCGGTAATCCACCAGATGGCTATCCAGATGGTAACAGCTACCACGGCCACACCCTGTTGACTCAGCCCTTCAGGATGGAGTCCTGTCAGGATTAGGAGAAACAGGACCGGCCCTGCCCAAAAGCCTGCAGAACGCAGGATGGCACTCATGTTTTGCTTACCCGGCGTGCCGGATTGGTCTGAAACCGTCATATTCCGGGCTAAGCTACTACAGGCTAAGAGTTGGCAGGTAAATTGTAATCGGATTGTTTGGTTATTATTGTATATCCAATTCGACCATTTCCCGTTAGTAGTATATCCAAAACCCGTTTTATGGAAAAGAAAATGTTTGCCTTTACCACGATGCTCGCAGGATTCTTCTGCTTCTTCCTGTTTAGTTCTTTTAATGAACATAACAGCACCCTTGTCAATAATCCTGTCGAGGCCTCTACCGGCCTGCAACAACATATCTCAAGCTTCAGCCTGAACAAAGAGTTTTCTTTTGCAGAGGAACCCATCCCTTCGGGAAATTTTGATGCATTGGAACGCCTGGATCGTGAACTTGTCACCAATTCGTACCTCCATGCAGGTATCCTACTCTCCATCAAAATGGCCAACCGGTATTTTCCAATCATTGAACCAATCCTCAAAGAGAATGGGATCCCGGAAGATTTTAAATATCTCGCCGTTGCGGAGAGTAATCTTCGCATGGCTACCTCATCAGCCGGTGCAAAGGGGGTGTGGCAATTTATGGAACCTGCAGGTGAAGCTTACGGATTGGAAGTCAATGATCAGATTGATGAGCGTTATAACATCGAGAAATCAACACAGGCTGCATGTAAATTTATTCTTCACTTGAAAAATAAATTCGGAAGCTGGACATTAGCTGCAGCTGCATATAATATGGGTGAAGGTGGTGTGTCCAAAAGGCTTACCGA
>JAGOIB010000022.1 GCA_017995875.1 Saprospiraceae bacterium | reverse complement strand
TAGGGGCGAATTTCGTTTTCACTTTTTCACTCTCGTCAATTGCATTAGCATTTTACTTTCACTTCGCTGAAAACAGATATTACAATAAGGAAATTGTTACAGCAAGGTGAAGTTGAGAAATTGAAACTGTGAACAACTAGTAGAAATATATTGAATGGCCACTAGCTTTAGCTAGTGGTTTATGTAATTCTAAATCTGGTTTTATATTGAATGGCCACTAGCTTTAGCTAGTGGATAATGGGATTTTACATCTGGTTTTAGATTGAATTTCCACCAGCTTTAGCTAGTGGGGCCGTCACCATCCTTAGCCAGTGGTTTATGATGCTTCCTGAATGACATATAAGCGATAATGGCGCTCATGAGCATCAACAGGCTTCCAAGAAAAAACGGCGCCCCCGGCAAATAAATCGGATTTCCGGGCATAATCGCCCAGGCAAAGAGATTGGTCATCATCGGTGGGCCAACAATGGATGTTGCACTCATAAGACTGGTGAGCGCTCCCTGCAATTCACCTTGCTCCCTCACATCCACCTGACTGGTAATAGTCGCTTGCAATGCAGGTCCTGCAATACCACCAAGACAATACGGCACCAGGAATACAAGCATCATCCAACCGGCAGTAGCCAGTCCAAAAAGTAACATCCCGATAGCATAAAGTATAAGGCCTACATAAATACTGCGGGCATTACCCAACTTAGGATTGATGACTCTCGTGAGCCCACCTTGCACAACACCAACTAAAAGTCCGACTACACCAAGTGAAACTCCGATCATTCCTTCTCCCCATCCAAATCGTTCGATGGTATAAAATGACCAGTTGCTCTGCACAGCATGCGCCCCGAGATAGACAAGCACCATCGCCACCAACAGATAACCGATGTCCGGATACTTTCTTAAATGTAATAGCGAACCCAAAGGATTGGCACGTTTCCAATCAAGCGGCCTGCGATGATCAGGTGACAAAGATTCGGGAAGTATAAAATATCCATACAGCCAGTTTAGAAAACACAAAGCAGCTGCCGCTATGAAAGGCACACGAGGTCCGAACGAACCGAGCAGTCCACCAATGATAGGGCCGATGATAAATCCCATACCAAACGCAGCGCCAATCATTCCAAAATTTTGCGCACGGTTTTTATCATTACTGATGTCCGCAATGTATGCGGAGGCTGTAGTAAAACTCGCACCGGTAATACCAGCGATAACTCTTCCGACAAATAACCACTCAATGGATGGCGCCCAGCTCATCAGGATATAATCCAATCCAAATCCAAATAATGAAACCAAAAGGATTGGCCTGCGGCCATATTTGTCACTGAGGTTTCCAACAAGTGGTGCAAACAAAAACTGCGTCATTGAAAAAGCAAAGAGCATCCAGCCGTTAAGACTTGAAGCCATACCCAGGTCCACGTCCTCCATTGTCCTGATCAGCGTCGGCATGACAGGGATGATGATCCCCCAACCGATGACATCAATCAACAGAGTGATAAAGATGAATCCTATGGCGGCTTTGCGGGTACTCATAATGTAAGAGCGTAAGAACGTAAGAGCGTAAGAGCGTGAGAACGTGAGAGGTGTGGGTAATGAGTGTGAGAGTGGTAATTGTCAATTGTCAATTGTCAATTGTCAATCGTCAATCGTCAATCGTCAATCGTCAATCGTCAATCGTCAATTTTAAATTGAGGGTCAAATTTAAGCCTTTGGGGCACACCATGAAGTTTAAAAAGGGCAGGCGGTAGGGCTGGATCACGTCCAGATGGGGATTCTACCTGATCAGATTTGATAATCCATCCTTAAGATTGTACTTTTGCAGGGCTTTTTCGGAAAAATTCCGGATTTTGAGGCATTCAAACCCCATAATCCTATTATATTATTCTGATAAACAATAAACTACATATATAGTAATTTTATTATGGCTTTAATAGGTAAGATTCGTAAAAACAGCTGGGTCGTCATCATCATGCTCGCTTTGGGTATGGGAGGTTTTGTGGTCATGGACATGGTCGGTGCTGCTTCAAAGTCTAGCGGGAATCAATTCACAGTGGGTTCTGTCAATGGAGAGAAAATAGACTGGAATGATTTTCAACGGGCAGAGCGGATTTTATATCCTAATTCTACCGGCGATGTGTATGGTCAGCGCAACTATATCTGGAACTACATGGTCGATGAGCAACTCCTCAAGGAAGAAGCTGCTGCACTAGGTTTGAATGTAGGTGAAGAAGAAATGGAAGAACTCCAGTTTGGACAGCGTCTGAGCCCTATCGTTCAACGGAATCTTCGCGACCCGAATACAGGCCAATTGGATAGAGCTACCCTCGATCAGATCAAAGCTAACCTGGGTACCGGAAAACTCCAGCCTCAAATGGAAGAGTTTTGGAAGTTTCAGTCTGGAGAGATTGTAAAAGACAGGCTGCAAAGTAAACTGGCCAACCTGGTCAAGAAAAGCATCTATACACCTACATGGATGGCTCAGCAGTTACAGGCAGAACAAGGATCATCCATTGACTTTACCTACGTCCTTGTTCCTTTTGATAAAATCGCTGATGCTGAAGTAAAGCTCACCGATGATGATTACAAAGCCTGGATGAAGGACAACGAAGGTTTACTCAAACGCAAAGAAGAATTCAGATCAGTTGACTTTGTAGTATTCAACGTGACACCAACGCCGGAAGACTCTGCCATCGTTCGTGAGAAAATCACTGAGCGAATCGGCGCATTCCGTACTGCTGAAAATGATTCACAGTTTATAGAGAACAACTATGGCCAAATGGATGTCGTGTACTTTAAGAAAGAAGATCTTTCCGAAGCGATTGCTGACACCGTTTTTGATCTGCCTGTTGGAACAGTATATGGTCCATATATTGATGGTGTAGAGTATCGTGGATTGAAGGTGATTGATAAAAAAGTATTACCTGATTCTGTGCAGGCGAGACACATCCTTCTTAGAGCGGAATCAGCTGATGAGGTTGCCAAAGCCACCGCTACCTTAGATAGCATCAAGACCATCATCGAGGCAGGTGCAGGACGGTTTGATTCTCTTGCTATGAAAGTAAGCCAGGATGGTAGTGGCCCTAAAGGGGGAGACCTTGGTTGGTCTGCAAATGGAAGAATGGTCAAACCATTTAATGATTTGATTTTTTATAAAGCCGAACAAGGTAAATTGAATATCGTTACCACCCAGTTTGGTGTACACCTTGTAGAAGTCACTGCAAAGAAATTTATCAATAACGTTCAAGGTGTCAAACTTGCATACCTGGTTGAACCAATTGTGCCTTCTGAAGAAACTCAGGCGAGCATATATGATGACGCTCTTGAATTCAGTGGCCAGAACAGAACAGTAGATGCTTTGAAAGCTGCAGTAGAAAAAAATCCTAAGCTAAGCGTTGAAACTGCGCCAGGATTGACTGCCAATGCATACCAGTTTTCAACATTAGGTAGTGGTGGTACTTCTCGCGATATCATTCGCTGGGCTTTTGATCCTGCCAGCAAGACAGGCATGGTGGCACCGGAAGTATATGTTTATGATGAGCCAACCTTATTCTACAATGCACGCTATGTTGTACCGGCACTGAAGTCAGTTGTAAAACCTGGTGTTTCCACGCTCGCGGAAGTGAAAGAGACATTTGCACCTCAGGTGACCTCTAAGAAAAAAGGAGAGTTGCTGGCGGCCAAGATTACATCTAAAGATTTGAATGCAGTAGCACAGCAATTTAGTGTTGAAATTGATACATTCAATAATGTCAATTTCAACATGAGTTACCTGCAGGGATTGGGGAATGAATCAACGTTGATTGGTAGAGTTACTTCCCTCAAAGAAGGAGAAGTTGCCGGTCCTATCGTGGGTGTCAGTGGTGTTTATATGGTTCAGGTGCTACATCGTACTGAAGCAAGTATTTCAACTGATATCGCTTCATTCAGGCAACAACTTGTGACCAGCTCAAGAGGTAGTGTCGATAGCCGTTTGATGGAGGCCATTAAGAGTTCTGCAGAAATCAAAGACAACCGTTTTAAATTCTTCTAACGGAAGGAAGCTGACGGACAAATAAAATTGCCCGTGATCATTTTATGGTCACGGGCAATTTCATTTTAAGTGCTTCGTTTTGAATACTTGATGACCACTTTTATACGGATCTTCTGGCTTCTTCCCCTACTGCTCACGGGATGTTCCAATGGCAAATCAGTTGTTGAAACTGACCCTGACCTGGGGTATAAAACCACCTTTACGATTGATGCCAAGACGGGCATGCACAATGGCCCGTATACCAAAGCAGATTCCTCTGGATTGCTATTGGAGAAAGGACATTTTCTGCAAGGGGAACAACACGGTGTGAGGGAGCTTTATTACCCGGACGGAAAGGTTAAGATCAGAGAGCGCTATAAGCATGGCAAGCTGGATGACTTGTATGAGCTCTTTTTTCCCCAGGGAGGTCATGAACTGAAAGGCTACTACGTTGATGGGGCCATGTATGGGATCTGGAAGAAATATACAGCGGATGGACATTTGCTCGAAGAAGTAACCATGATCAATAATGAAGAGATGGGTCCATTCAGGGAATATCACCCGAATGGGAATATACAGGCCGAAGGAGCTTATCTTCATGGCCCAAATGAAGATGGTCGATTAAAACTCTATGATGAATCTGGACAATTACAGAAGGAGATGCTTTGCTATGCCGGAAGGTGTTATACGGTCGGGGATAAGAAGTAATCTTTTACTTGTTGTCCTGCTTTCTATGACATCCTTAGCCACGGGGCAAAGAGGTGGAGAGCGGATATTTGAGTTTGTCCATATGCCGACATCTGCCAGGGCTACTGCCTTAGGAGGTAGTCAGATAGCAGCCTTCACCAATGATTATGGACTGGTAGGCGGCAATCCGGCGATGCTCAATGAGTCCATGGATAAGACACTTCTTTTTCAGCACAATTTTCATTTTGATGGCATTGGTAATGGGTATGCCGGTTTTGCTAAATATATGCCGGGCTTCAAATCCACCATTCATGGCGGTGTGCATTATCTGTCTTATGGAGATTTTACCGCAGCAGATGAAATGGGGAACGTTCAAGGTGAGTTTAAAGCAAAGGATCTCTCCATCAATGCAGGTATATCACATGTATTGAATGAGCGAATGACAGGTGGTGTTCTGGTTCAATATGTCCAATCAACACTCGAGACGTATAGCTCAAACGGACTCTTGTTTGATGCAGGGATCACCTATAAAAGTGAAGATGGATATAACCATTATGCATTGGTACTTCGTGGTGTGGGTTTTCAGTTTTCGAGATATTATGACGGCGATGATGCCGGTAAAATGCCCGTTGATCTGCAGTTAGGATTTTCAAAGAGGCTGGAACATATTCCATTCAGGTTATCTATCCTGTTTCATGATCTCAACCGTTGGGACCTGCGGTATAAAAGCCCGCTCGATGAAGAGAGTAGCATTGACTTTGGAGGAGAAGCTCCTAAAGAACCAAGTGCATTTGGAGAAAGTGTTGACAATTTTTTTAAGCACCTGACCTTTGGTGGTGAATTCCTGATTGGTAAAAAGGAAGGATTTATGTTGCGCCTGGGCTATAATCATCAGCGCCACCAGGAATTGTCTGTTGTAAATCTGCGAAGCCTTGCAGGATTTTCTGCAGGTGTCGGCGTCAATGTCAAGAGCTTTATCCTGGATTATGGGTTTGAGGTATACCATCAGGCCGGATCCACCAAGCACATAGGCATAAGGGTCAATCTGAATGATCTCAAGAAGAAACAGATTGTTGATTAAATACAAATCTCATGTAAAAAAGGTACGGACAAGTCGCGACAAAAACTTACTATCTTTTAAATAAGTACGGACAGGTCGCGACCTGTCCGTACTTATTTAAAAGATAGTAGGGTCTGATCATTCTGCATTGACTGTGTACAAAGGCAGATTGACCATCTTGCCTTTGATAAGCAGATCTCCTTTATGTTCCGGCACTAATTTGGATCCTTGCCATGGAAGGAGTTCCTTAAGGTCATGCGAGATGAGCAGGTTTACTTCAAGATGATTGCAACGGTTTTGAATCCGGGCAGCCGTTCCGACCACTTCGCCTGAAAAAGCGATGTCCCTTTTCACGACACCTATTTCACCAACCATGACTGGTCCACAATGCAGGCCGGCTTTGAAATCAGGCACGACACCATAGGTGGCAGTATAATAGGAGGAGCGGTGATTGAAAACTTTTCTCACTTCCATAGGGCAGCGGATACAATTTAGTTTGTTCAGTCCCTGGTTCATCCACCAACTCACGGTGATTTCATCGCCGACATATTGATAGATCTTTCCTTTATGTTTCAGGATGACAGGAGTGGCATCACGGATGACATCCTTGATAAAATTAAAGTAGAGTTGTTCGCCTAGTACCTGAGCGATGTAGGTAGAACTGCGCAGGTCGAGAAACATAAAGATGTGTTCCTCCCGTTGTGGCCTGAAATATCTTCCCATAAAGAAACTGCGCAAGTTACCGGGGCCATATTTGTCATTGATTAGAAATCCGGCGATCGTACACAGCACAATAAACAGCCAGAGGAAATAATCCTTAAGGAACCGAAGACTACGAACGTGATTGCTGATGTGATCCAACAAGCCTTTCTGGCCAAGGTCTTCCTCTCCTGTAATAGTTGCCCTGGTGATAAATGCCAGGATGGTAGCACAGCAAATGATCAAGGTGAAAATGAGAAGGATAAAGAGTATCGCCTGACCGTAGGGATTATTTCTTACCCACCGTTGAAGATAACTGACCAGGATGGCACCACCGATTAAACCGGCCAACGTGGTAGCAATTGCATTGATGAGTAAGTTGGTCCAGAATTCTGCAGATGAAGGTTCGGCATCAGCAGCGAGCAATACCATATAATCGTATATAGACTGACTGATGGAGAAAAAGACCCATATGCCGGCGATCCACAATATCTTCTGCAATTCACTCTTCGACCTGAAGATCTCAAGCAGATGGGTTGTTTCAGGTGTATCTGTGTGGGCCGTAGTCACGATGACAAGTATGATTCAAATCTGAGCACAAAAGTAGGGTAAGGTTTGATAGCATTTTAGTTAATGTGGTAATCGGTGTGCTCGTAATCTGTAATCAGTTGAATATTGGTAGGGGCGTATTGCATTCGCCCCCAGCGAAAAGTGGCGTATTCAATACGCCCATTTTTAACTGGGGAAGTGTGATCGGAAACGGGCACATTAATGTTAATAAGGTCGAAGGAGAATTAAAAACAGGAGAAAAACGGGGTAAGAATTAAACGGGAAAGGGTTTTCAGATGTTGTTAGGGAAATATAATTGGGACAAAAGGCGCCAGAATCCATGAAAAAGTTCCAATTAACGTAAAAAACAAATTAAATATTTTTATAATATGAAATTCTTGGTATATTTGCCTATAGTACTACAGGTCTCACTATGATCAGGCAACAATTATCACAAAAGTTTCTCCAGAAACTTTCCCCCCAGCAGATTCAATTGATGAAACTGTTGCAGATTCCAACCGTTTCCCTCGAGCAGCGCATCAAAGAAGAGTTGGAAGCCAACCCCGCGTTGGAAGAACCAGATACCTATGATGAATCATCCGCCGAAAACAACCAGGATGAAAAGGAGAGTGATGCAGAAAAGGATCACGAGGATGATTATGATATCGATGACTATATCAATGATTACATAGAAGACGACCCTGTTAGTTATCACACCACCGAATCCGCCAGCGAGCAGCGCGACAAGAGCCTGCCTGCTGTTGTCGCCAACACCTTCCATGATTATCTCGATCAGCAATTAGGTATGCTCAACCTTGATTCGGAAGTACACCGGATCATAGCCCAACAGATCATTGGCAGTATAGATGATACAGGTTACCTGAGAAGAGAAATCCCTTCGCTGATAGATGATATCCTTTTTGCCTACAATATAGAAGTGACGCCAAAACAGGTGACAGAGGTATTATCGATGATTCAGCGATTTGATCCACCAGGTGTTGGTGCAAGGGACCTGCGTGAAACGTTGTTGATACAACTAAGGCAGCGATTGAGTATCGCCGAAGATGAAGGGGATGAGGCATTCGTGGCTACCTTGAAATTGGGGATACTGATATTGACCAAGCAATTTGAAGGTTTTTCCAAAAAACACTTTTCAAGATTGCAACGTAATCTTGAAATAGATGAGACGACCTTAAAAGCAGCGCTGGATGAAATCCTCAAACTGAATCCTAAGCCTGCCAGCGGATACACCAGTCAGTTTGACACACAGACACAAACCATCATTCCTGATTTTCTGGTGACCAATCGGGATGGGGAGCTGGACCTGACCATGGATGTTCGCAATGCACCTGATCTGCGCATCAATGATCAGTATGTGGATATGTTGAAAGCCTACCAGACCAAGAAGGAAAATCACAAACAGCAAGCTGCAAACCATTCGGATCAATCGAGCTACAATACAAGTACCACTGCTACCACAAAGGAGAACAAAGAAGCGATACTCTTTATCAAGCAGAAAATTGATTCAGCCAAGTGGTTTATTGATGCGATCAAGCAGCGCCAGAATACGCTCAAGCAGACGATGTATGCCATCATGCAGTTTCAAAAGGAGTTTTTCCTTACAGGAGATTCTACTAAGTTGAAGCCCATGATTCTTAAAGATATCGCAGAACTCACCAGCCTTGATATTTCCACCGTATCACGTGTAGCCAGCAGTAAATTTGTTCAGACAGAATTTGGTACCAAGCGTTTAAAAGATTTCTTTTCTGAATCTATCGTCAACACGGAAGGAGATGAAGTATCTACCCAGGAAGTCAAATCCATCCTTGGAGAAATAATATCAGGGGAAAGCAAACGCAAACCATTGTCAGATGAAAAACTGCGTCAGATGCTGGAGAAAAAGGGATATAGTATCGCACGTCGTACGGTAGCGAAATATCGGGAGCAATTAAACATCCCTGTAGCAAGATTGCGTAAGGAACTCTGATAGTGGCTAAAGTATAGTATCAAGCGCCATCTTTAGTTTTTCACAAATCATATTCACTTCCTCCTCACTTATGATCAAAGGAGGCGCAAGCCGAATAGAATGGTTGTTGAAAAGAAACCAATCCACTAACAACCCATATTGCCTGCAGGCTTTTACAGCAGAGAAAAGTTTATCAGGATCACGAAGATGTAAAGCGAGCATTAAGCCTTTACCGTTAATTTTCTCCAAAGCCGAATGCTGTTCGAGTTTTTCGCGAATGATTTTTTCAAAAACAACCACCCTCTCCGGGAGTTTGTTTTCAATGGTAATATGAATAGCTTCCAGGCTTGCAGCGCAACTCAAAGGATGCCCGCCAAATGTAGAGAGGTGTCCAAGAATGGGGTCATGAGATAGCACGCTCATCATTGGAGTACTGGAAATAAAAGCACCCAATGGCAATCCTCCACCAAAAGCTTTAGCCAGCAAGAGTATATCCGGAATTACATTTTCATGTTCAAATGCCCACATGGATCCTGTGCGTCCCATGCCTGTCTGGATCTCATCAAAGATCAACAGTGTACCTGTGTGATCACAACGCTTTCTTACGGCTTGCAGGTAACCGGGAGTTGCTGTGATGGCTCCGGCTTCTCCTTGTATCGGTTCGATAATGACAGCGGCAGTTTGCTCACTGATCATATCTATTTCCTCAAATGCATTAAACTGGATGTGTCTGATGCCCGGCACCAATGGCCTTGCTCCTGCTGTATGCGAAAAGTCACTGCGCAGGCTTTCAGCACCAGCGCTGCTACCGTGATATGCATTTCGACAAGCAATGATTTCGTAACGGGAGGTATATTTCTTAGCGAGCTTCAACGCCCCTTCAACAGCTTCTGTACCTGAATTCGTAAAGAATGAACAACTAAGTTTTTCAGGAAGTAAGGTGGCCAGTTTTTCTGCAAGTGCAACCTGTGGACCCTGTATATGCTCTCCATACACCATAGTGTGAAGATGGAGATCAAGTTGGCGTTTGATAGCAGCATTTATTCGCTGATGGCCATGGCCCATAGACGAAACTGCAATGCCCGAGATGCAATCAATAAAGCGATTTCCTTCCTGATCGAAAAGATAAATGCCTTCTCCACGACTTACTTCAAAACCATCGGGTTCCGGTGAGGTCTGACCTACATGCCGGAAGAAAGAAGTTCTTAAAGTTTGATTCATGATATTGGATGAACTTAAGTCCCCGGTTGCTGAGCTGAGGGACAAGGTTGAGTGGATGTAAGTCGAAGCATTAGGGGATTTAGGGGCAAGACAAGTTTACTTTAACATCATCGCAGCCTTAAGCTTATCAAAGATGGCTGTATTTTCATAAATCCCTCTGAAGGCCTCTGCTCCGGGTCCTTCAGCAAAAACCGGGACCATCAGGGCCGTATGACTTTTGGTTGTAAAGGCGACTTGGATGTCATTTAGTTTAGAACCAGGCTGAACCGCAAATCCTCCTGTCTCATGATCTGAAGTGACAACTACAAGTGTTGATTTGTCCCGGGCCGCAAAGTCAAGAGCAGCGGCTATTACTTTTTCAAATGCATGCAATTCATTTACTACATAATTTGCATCATTGGCATGGCCACCCCAATCAATTTGGGATCCTTCGATCATCAGAAAGAAACCTTGTGGAGATCGCTCATCCAGAAAATCAATAGCCTTGTTGGTGGCAGGTACATCATAATCACGGCCTTCGCTTAACCGGACGGGCTCTGCATTGGCGGTAAAGAAGCCTATATTTTTAGAAGTAGTGATGTCGAGGGAATTGATATCCTCATCAAAAATGGTTGTGATCTCATAACCTTTCCTTGTGAGCTCATCGACCAGGTTCCTGGTATCATTTTTTCTATTAACAAAATAATCCATGCCTCCGCCTATAAAAAGATCAATAGGGGTATTCAAATAACCTAAAGCAATATTTTCATATTCTTCTCTTCCATCTACGTGAGCAATAAAAGCAGCAGGTGTCGCATGCGTGACAGAACAAGTAACTACTATTCCTGTAGCCATCCCTTTCTTTTCAGCCATCTCCAGCAAGGTGGGGACAGATTCTTTCCGGGCATTGACACCAATGGCACCATTATAGGTTTTGACCCCTGAAGCAAAAGCCGTTGCTCCTGCCGCACTATCTGTTACGAGATTATCCGACGAATGAGATTTGTGGAAACCTATGTTCTTGAATCGCTCGAAGACTGTTTCGTTATTGTTCATATACATGGTGCCGGTAATCTGAGGCAATCCCATGCCATCGCCAATCAGGAAAATAACATTTTTAGGCCTTAGTACCTCTTCAGTGGGTGTGACGGGAGGAAGAGCTGTTGAGACCTTAGGTGAGCTACATGCAATAAGGGAAATAGAAAAGATGAGTAGGAAGTACAAGTTATCAACCGATAGCCACAAACTTCTTACCGGGAAGCGATTTGATGGCCCCTTTAAATTCAAGGGTAAGTAAGATGGCTGCAAGTTCACCAGGGGTTGTTTTAGATTGAAAAGCTAAGGTATCAATATCTTTTTCCCTATCCCCAATGATGAGACCGTAAATTTTACGCTCATCATCAGTCATTTCAGTAAATAAGTCCGTCTGGAAATTCTGCTGGCGGGTTTTTTTGTTCCAGGACATGAGCTCAATGAGATCCTCACCGGATTCAATAAGATGGGCCTGTTGGTGCTTGATCAGGTGGTTGCACCCGGCAGAGGTTCTATCGATTTTCCTACCTGGGATAGCGGCTACATCCTTATTGTAATCGTTGGCCAGGGCTGCGGTAATCATGGAGCCTCCCTTTATGCCGGATTCGATCACCACAAGCACATCACACAAGCCTGCAACAATCCGATTTCGCATCGGAAAATTGACGGCATCAGGCCCGGTATCATACGTAAACTCAGTAATGATCCCACCTGACTGCATCATTTTTTGAGCAACAGGTTGGTGGCTATCCGGATAAACACAACCCATGCCACTACCCATCACGCCAATAGTTGGGATATTGAGTTTAAGGCAATGTTTATGTGCGGTGATGTCAATACCATAGGCCAGTCCACTGATCATGGTGATATCGTAGGTAGCAAGTGTTTCCAGAATTTCTTCAGTCACAGTTTTGCCGTACGCAGATGGTTTGCGTGTGCCAATAATGGCAATACTTCGTTGCGGATTCAGATCCATATTCCCCTTTGTATAAAGGATCAAGGGCGCATCCGGGATATTTGACAATCGAGGAGGGTAATGGTTATCGAGGTAAAATATATACTCGATGCCTTCATCTTCCATATGTTTTAATTCCGCTTCAGCAGCATCAAAAATCTGTCCGGTATTCATCAGCTTTGAAGCGATCTCCTCACCGATGCCAGGAATAGTTTTAAGGTGTCTTTTGCTTTCACTAAAGACACGTTCAATACTACCGCAATACGCAATGAGTTGCCTGGCCAGGATAGGGCCAACCAATGGAATCATGGTGAAGGCAAGCTCCTCCAGTTTTGTTTTCCTTGTTTTCATCCGGTCTCACTAAGTTAGGGAGTTTTCTATGAGACAAGCAAATCTGTGAGACTGTAAGAACGTAAGAACGTGAGAGCGTGAGAGCGTGAGAGGTGTGTGGATTGTGTGTAGGCTGTGAGAAGAGCGTTGGGCTCGCTCGTCATGAGACGAGCAAATAGTGCATTCAAGTCTGAAGACTTGAACGAACTATAATCATTTTTAAGGATAAGCCCCTCAAGCCCTTTAAGCCCTTTAAGCCTCTTTAGCCTCTTTCGCCCCTTTCGCCTCTTTTGCCCCTTTAGCCTCTTTCGCCCCTTAAACCAATTCTGCCATTCTGCCTTTCCACCTTTATTCTTTCACGTCTCTTAACGCAGGATTGATATCATAAGCCCTGGTCAGATATTGTTGTCCTTGTACCTGATCACCGCCCAGGTAAAATGCTTTTCCGAGCCCAAAAAGAATACGGGGATCATTGGGTGATATTTTTTCACCGAGTTTGAGGTAGGTGATGGCCAATGGATATAATCCCTTTTGTTTAGTGAGATATTCATACCCAATCTGATAATACCAATCCGTCAACAGTCCGGTATCTGCGCGACCATTGAGGTATTCCATAAACTGCTGGATATACTCTACCTGGGGCCGGGCTTTCATGATGGTAGTGAATTCAGCCAATAACTGATTCAGATCTTGATGTTTCATATACCGCTCAGCTACCATGCCGGACTTTATCTGATTGGCACTCAGATAGGTTGGATAAATGGCAAGAGAGCGATCCGCATAAAACTCTGCTTCCTCAAATATCTTAGCCTTTTCCACTTCATCCGTGGTATCACGACCCAATTCATACAAGGCCGTAGCCATAAAGCAATTGCTTCGCGCACTATTGGGTGACACCATGGCCGCTTGCCCATTCAGGCTGAGAGCATCCTTCCATGCAGGTATGCGTGTATAGGTTTTGAATGTATATGCTCCTGCCAGTAGTACAATAAATACAACGGTTCCCCAGCGTAAAAAAGATTTCTCTGAATTCCATCCATGTTGAACTAAAACCCATGCACAAACAAGAGAGAATGCAATGGAAGGAATAAAAATGAATCGTTCATTCATAAATGTTCCAACCGGAAAAACAAAATTGGATACAATAGAAATCGTTACAATGAAAAATCCAATACTCCAGGCATAGATGCTTTTGGATTTCCATAGTTTGACGAAGAGATAAATCAAACCGAGGTATAACACTAAGGATATCAGCGTTCCCGGCTTTCCAAAATTCATGATTGGAATATGATACGGGTAATAGTCATGCGTGAGCGGATGAGGAAAAACCAATAATCTCAAATATTCACCAAGCGTATAGATGATCGTGGCTAACTTTTCAGTGCCATTCATTTCCAGGAATGGATCATTCATCAGGTCGGTAATAGCTTTACCACTATCGAGGATGTATCCGATTACATTGGTCCTGATCACCATGTAGATGATGGCTGCAATAAAGGAAGGGATAAACGTCATGACATACTCCTTCGTTCTGGCTCCTGTGAAAAAATAGAGGGTTAATGGAATAACTGCAAGGAACGTGATTGCATTTTCTTTGGACATCAGGCCGAGGAACATAGCAATACCACTGGCGACCAGCCAGATCTTGTTCTGTGAAGGAAGATAACGCAGCACGAAATAGAGTGCTCCTAATGCCCCGAGTCCTGTCATGATTTCGTCGCGTCCCTTGATGTTGGCTACTACTTCAGAGTGTACAGGGTGGAGGATATAGAGAAACACTGTGAGGAACGGAATGCTCAGCAGCCAAAAAGTTTTTTCTTTGTCAGGAAGGAGGATAGAAAATATCCGGAATATCAGCAGGCCCAGGAGACCATACAATAGGATATTGATGAAATGCCTGATAAAGGGACTGTCTCCAAAAACAGATTGTTCGATGGCAAAGGATACAATGGATAACGGTCTGTACCTGGCCCCTGCAACCAGATCCTGCTGGCCTCCGAAATACCCTGAAAAACTTTCAGTCCTAAGGATATCCCAGATACCGTCAATGCCTTTCTTGGTGTATTGGTTATCGGTTATAACAATCTGATCGTCCAGCACATAGCCATAGGGAAGGCACATCCAGTAAAGGCCAAAAGCCAGCAAAGGGATGATAAGGGCCTCTTTCCACTTTCGGGCCCAGAAGCCAGGGCTGAAATCAAGGTTGGTATAACTAGCCTGTTTTGCTTTAGGTTTCCCTTGTTTTTTCTTTGTTGTACTTTTCGCCATGGCGGTTAAAGATAAGTGTATGATAATTTTGTGCCAATACCATATTTGGATATCATGAAAGGGGGGATTATCTTTCTGCTAAATAACGCCCTAATGGACCGCCCAAAAGCAATATTGCATTTGCTTGTGGCTTTTATTGGTTGTATCACCATGCCTGTAAATGCCCAATTTAATCTCAAGACCGGGTATAACCTCTCCTTTGTATCCGCCCCGGGGTTAAATGAGGTGGTTTCCACTTATGACGATTCCCAGACGTACACAAAATCTTTCCCTAAACTTACCTGGATGCATGGGATTGAGGCTGGCCTCAGGTATAAATTCGGGGCTGGAGCCTTTGAAGCTACCTACCAGGGAAGCTTTCAGCAGCTCAGGGCTGAAGGTGATATCGTTGGCACCAAAGATGTTTATTCAGACAGGATCAAGTTTGGCATTCATAGCGCCGCATTTGGTTACCAGGTTTCGGGTCCAATATTTGGAATAGGTACGGATGTTCAATATCAATGGTACAGGACCAAGGTTATTTATGGACTGACGCAAGATACCCACAAGGATATTCAAAATATGTTTGCACTGAAAGTTTATCTGATGGCAACACTGACCGGAAATAACGGTGTTGACATAGCAGTGCAACCTTACTGGCTTTCGCCCTTCGATGAATATAACCTGGCACCCCTCAATCATTTTCTTGGCCAGGAAGGAGACCCCGGTAGTGAAAAATGGACGAGGTTTGGCCTGACTATATTATTTTATAATGGTGAGAAAAGGTAGTGATCTTTCTACCTGCATTCTTGTTTTACACCCATTACTTACCTCGTTTCCATTTATTTTTGCCTGTTCATGTCCTTCAAACTTACCTCCACATATCAACCTACCGGTGATCAACCCGAAGCCATCCGCCAACTTGTCCGTGCTGTCCTCAATGGAGAGCATAGCCAGGTACTGCTTGGTGTAACAGGTTCAGGTAAAACATTTACGGTAGCCAATGTTATACAGGAAATCCAAAGGCCCGTTCTTGTACTGACGCATAACAAAACATTGACGGCTCAATTGTATGGGGAGTTTAAAGAGTTCTTTCCCGACAATGCAGTCGAATACTTTGTTTCATATTACGATTATTATCAGCCGGAAGCATATCTCTCTGTCTCTGACACATACATAGAAAAGGATCTCGCGATCAATCAGGAAGTTGATAAACTTCGGTTACGTGCAACTTCCAATCTCCTTTCAGGGCGAAGAGATATCATTGTAGTGGCTTCCGTATCCTGTATATATGGTATGGGAAATCCCGAGGATTATAAAGCAGGGATTATACGCATTCAAAAAGGAGAGACCGTTTCCCGAAATGCGTTCCTGTACAGGCTCGTTGAAAGTTTGTATAGCCGCACAGAAGGACAACTGGGTCGTGGCAATTTCAGGGTAAAAGGGGATACCGTTGATATCAGCTTACCTTATGTTGATTACGGCTACCGTATTAGTTTTTACGGAGATGTCATTGAAGAGATCGATATCATTGATATCAATTCCGGCCAGCGGCATGAACCATTGGAACATGCTGCTATCTTTCCGGCCAATCTTTATGTTGCACCTAAGGACCGTTTGAAATTTGTGATCCGCGATATCGAAGATGAGTTATTTGCGCAAGAGGAATACTTCACACGTGAGAAAAAATACCTTGAAGCAAAACGTATTCATGAGCGGACCACTTTTGATCTTGAAATGATACGTGAGCTGGGTTATTGCAGTGGAGTAGAAAATTACAGCCGCTTTTTTGATGGACGTGCGCAGGGAACGCGGCCTTTTTGCTTGCTGGATTATTTTCCGGATGATTACCTGATGATCGTGGATGAAAGTCATGCCACGTTGCCTCAAGTCAAGGGAATGTGGGGCGGTGATCGTGCGCGTAAACTGAATCTTGTGAATTTTGGATTCCGACTGCCCTCAGCCATTGACAACAGACCATTGAATTTTACTGAATTTGAAGGCCTCATCAATCAGGTCATCTATGTCAGTGCCACACCTGCGGATTATGAACTCGAACAGACCGGTGGCGTGATTGTAGAGCAGATCGTTCGTCCCACAGGTTTGCTGGATCCTCCGATCGAAATTCGGCCGAGCCTTAATCAGATTGATGACCTGATGGAAGAAGTAGATGAACGTGTCAAAGCAGGAGAAAGAGTATTGGTTACCACGCTGACGAAAAGGATGGCAGAAGAGTTGAGTAAATATTTTACCAAGCTCAATATCAAGTGCAAGTATATCCACTCTGAAGTAGAGACAATGGAAAGGGTAGAGATCCTGAGGGATTTGCGGCTTGGTGATTTTGATGTATTGGTGGGTGTCAACTTGTTGCGTGAAGGACTTGACCTGCCGGAAGTTTCGCTTGTTGCTATATTAGATGCAGACAAGGAAGGTTTCCTTCGCAATGATCGTTCGCTAACACAGACAGCAGGACGTGCTGCGCGTAACTCAAATGGGTTGGTTATTTTCTACGCGGATAAAATTACGGAGTCCATGCAAAAGACCATTGATGAGACAACGCGTCGAAGGGTTATCCAGATGGCGTACAATGAGAAGAATGGTATTACGCCGCAGACGATCACCAGGACAAGAGAGCAAATCCTCGCGAAAAATTCAATCCTGGATATTCGTGAAGGAAACAAAAAGGCATACGTCGAGCGTCCTCTCGAAGCGACTATGGCTGCTGATCCGGTGCTTGCCTTCATGTCACGCGATCAGATCGAACGCATGGTCCAGGACACAGAACGAAAGATGAAAGATGCTGCGAAGGATCTGGACTTTATCACTGCAGCGCAGTACCGGGATGAGATGATGGCGTTGAAGAAGAGGTTGAAGTAGTTTCGAGTTTCGAGTTACGAGTTTCGAGTGGCGAGTCGAGTTTTGAGGACCCTTGGAAGTTTTTTTAAAAAAAATGGCTTGAAACGGTAACATTTTACCTTTTCGATACACTAAGAAAGTGGTGCAAAGTTTTTTAATCTAAATCACTTCTTATGCAGAATTATCGAAATTTGCTAGTGTGGCAAAAATCTCACCAATTGACACTTGATGTGTATGCTGTGACTAAGACATTTCCAAGCTACGAACAATTTGGGCTTACGTCTCAACTAAGGAAAGCGAGTTCCTCCATCCCAACAAATTTAGCGGAAGGAAGTGGTAAACTTACGAATAGGGAATTCAGGCGATTTGTAAATATTTCCTTCGGATCTTCCAACGAGTTAGAGTACGAACTACTTCTTTCATATGATTTACATTACCTCACCGAAGCAGAGTTTATTAAATTGGATGCAGAAACCAAGGAAGTTAAGCGAATGCTTGCCGGATTGATAAATGCGATTAGTAAGAAAATTATTATTTCCGGTTTATGTATACTTGCCGTAATAACTAGTTGTTACTTCCTTTATTACCTTGTTTAAAGTTGAACTAATAAAGGAGTTGCTGTTGCTTCTCGAAACTCGGTACTCGAAACTCGAAACTAACGTATGGCTTTTAATCACGCACTAGCTAAAAAACTCACCAACCCCTGGCAATTGCGGCTTTGGATGCTTGCTAAACTACCGATGGGCTTGCTGAGTGGCATGTATGTTGAATCACTCGATGAAAATAGGTGTGTAGTCGTCCTCAACGACAGAAGGTGGATCCGGAATCCGTTCGGGTCAGTGTTTTGGGCAGTGATGGGGATGGCGGCTGAATTGAGCACCGGCGCACTCGTATATGCCTATGCTTCAGGCAGTGACGTCAAATTTATCCTGGTAGGCATGGAAGCAAAATTTTTTAAAAAGACAAAAGGGAAAAGTTATTATTTTTGCGATACCGGATTAGACGTATTGCGGAGTATTGAACTTCTAGTGAACACAAACGATACTAGCATCGTTATGTTACCGGTCACAGCCAAAGATGAGGCGGGACAAGTGCTCGCAACGTTTACTTTTCAATGGCAACTCAGGAAACCAATTATTTAATAACCCCTTTTGTAGTATTCCCTTTACCCCAGGGGTGAGATAGTATTTTTTTAGTAATGGCGAAGCGAACAGTTTAATTGGTTATCAAAAAACAGAGAAATGAAGATTGGAGTATTTATTGACGCTGAAAATATCAGGCGCAGCGGTGGATATGGTATCCGGTATGATGTGCTGAGAGATTATGTTTCCCAGTTTGGGGACCCCATCCGACTCAATTCCTATATGTCCGTGGATGAGGCAAGGATGCGGACAGATTATGAATATAAGGATCGCACCAATGGCTTTCTGAGTATCGTCCGTAGTTATGGTTTTAAAGTTATTACCAAAGCCATTCGATGGTTTGAGGACGAAGACGGACAACGTATCGGAAAGGCCAACGCGGATCTTGATATGGCAGTGGATATGTTATTACAGAGCCAGCATCTTGATACAATATATTTGCTGACCGGTGATGGTGATTTCAAAAGGGTCGTTCAGGCACTCCAGAATATGGGCATACGTGTAGAGATCGTAGCCTTTCGTTATATCAGCCGCGATTTGCTGCATGAGGCAGACCAGTTTCTATCCGGTTATCTGATTCCCAATCTGCTTCCTGTCCTCGATCAGCGTGTGGAAGATTGGGGCGCCATGAGCTGCCGTGCCAGGGGCTATTGTTATTCTGTACAGGATGGATATGGATTTATGAAATATCTCGATATTGACATGCGGTCATGGAGGGATATATTCTTCCATTTTTCACAGTTGCCGGAACGTCACTATGTCAACCTGGATGATGTCTTTGAATTTACTATAGAGCCATCACCTCGCGCAGAAGGAGGCATCCTTGCAACGCATATGCAGATTTTGCATTCAAGACATTTTATTCCGGACAAAGGAGAGAAAACCACTCCGGTTGTTTAGTGATCGGTGATCGGTGATCGGTAATCAGTAATCAGTAATCCGTGGTCTGTAATCTGTAATCTGAAATCTGAAATCTGAAATCTGAAATCTGAGATCTGAGATCGGAGATCGGAGATCGGAGATCGGAGATCTGTGGATGTAAATTAATGCTTCTTTGCGTCTCTGCGTCTTTGCGCGAGATATATAATAGGCAGCAATCATATGCTTCGATTTGCACTTTCTCATCCATGTGCTACAGCTCAGCAAACATCGTAAATCGTCAATTGTCATTTGTCATTTGAACTCGTTCTACAAATTGCTCTTCGGTAAGGATCTCGACGGTGCCAAGTTTCCTGGCTTTATCGAGCTTTGATCCTGCATTTTCTCCAACGACAAGGATGTTGAGATTACTACTCACGGCGCTTAAGTTTTTTGCCCCATTGGCTTCCGCGAGCTCTTCGGCTTCTTTGCGTCCCATTTTAGTCAGGGTGCCGGTAAAGAGTATTGTTTTTCCGGAGAAGACACCATCGCTGATAAGTTCTTTGGGCTTATCGGCGGCTGTTTGTTTCAGATTGACGCCGGCAGCTTCCATATCACGCAGCATCTGGATATTCTTGTCATACCCAAACCATTTGATGGCGTTTTGTGCTACAACAGGACCGATGTCCTTGATGGACGTATAATCTTCTATGGTCCATGTTTGCAGATCAAGTACATGAGTTATTTTTTCTGCGATGAGCTTTGAAGCGCGCTGACCCATGTGATGGATACTGAGACTATGCAACAGCCTTTGTATGGGATTTGACTTTGCCTTTTCTATGGAAGCCTTTAATTTATCTGCAGATTTTTTTCCGAAACCTTCCAACGCAGCTATCTTATCGTAATCGAGCCGATAGATATCAGCCATGTTTTTAATCCATCCAAGCTCATAGAAACGAACGATATATTTTTCACCAAACCCATCAATGTCCATAGCATCTTTGGACACATGAAATATCAATCGTTGGAGAATCTGTGCTTTGCAATCAGGATTGGTGCATCGCCATGCAGCCTCATCTTCTTCACGAACTAAAAGTGTATCACAGGAAGGACAATGCGTAGGATACTGGACCTTTTTCTCATGCCCTGTCCGCAATTCAGGGAGTGATTTTACAATATAAGGAATCACATCTCCTGCCCGCTCGATCAGTACCTGGTCACCGATACGGATATCCTTTGATGTAATGAAATCTTCGTTGTGAAGCGAGATCGAAGAAATCGTAACCCCTGCCAGCGATACCGGCTCAACTTTTGCAACCGGTGTAAGTGAACCTATTTTTCCTATCTGATATTCTATGTCGAGCAATTTGGTAGTGGCCTGTTTCGCTTGAAATTTATAAGCAATAGCCCATCTCGGATGATGACTTGTATATCCACAAATGTCCTGGAGATCAAAACTATCTACCTTAATCACCATGCCATCAATCTCAAAGGGATATTCATCTCGTATAGTAGCCCAGTGATTGCACTGATCTATGACTTCCTGAATGCCGTAGCATAATTTTTTTTCACCCTTTGATACTTTAAAGCCTATGTTGCCGAGGAAATCAATGGCATCGTGATGGGATTTGATAGTAGGAAGAACATCTTTGCCGTTTTTATCTACTGCGTATCCTAATTGAAAGATGAAAGCATCAAGCTGTCTGCGTGCCGTCTCAGATGGGTCTTTCGTACGAAGCCCTCCGGTGGCGCTGTTGCGTGAATTGGCAAGCAAGGAGAGGCCTTCTTCTGCCCGGAATGCATTGATAGCCTTAAAACGTTTTTTTGAAATCACGGCTTCGCCCCTGATCTCTGCACGATAGATTCCCTTGGATGAAAAAGCTGCTTCAAGTGGAAGGGATTTTATGGTGCGTGACTGCACAGTTATTTCTTCTCCCTGTTCACCATTTCCCCGTGTAGCTGCTCTGACCAGTAAATCGTTTTCGTAAATAAGGGCAATGCTTCCTCCGTCAAATTTCGGTTCTACAGTATAAACGATTTCATCCAGTTCAGTAAGCTTTTTGACTTGTGTGTCAAATTTGATCAGGTCATCAGCATCATAGGAGTTGTCCAGAGACAACATTGGGATCAGGTGCGTGACTGTTGCAAAATCCTCGGTCAGATCACTGGATACTCTTTTGGTAGGAGAGGTGGCAGAGGCATTTGCCGGATATTTTTTTTCAAGCGATTCCAGCATTTTGTAGAGCCGGTCATATTCAAAATCGCTGATAAGGGGATCATTCAACACATAATATCTGTATTCATGAAACCTTACCAGATCCTCAAGGCTGGTTAGATCCCCTGAACTGAGGTGTTCGATATCATGATGGGCGAGGTATTTCTTGGATTCCTCAAAAAATGCTTGTTGTTGTTTGGTAGTGTAACGCATAGGATTGAATGGCAATTCTTGGGGTGAATTTACGTAAAAGGGTTAGGAGGTTAAAAGCTTAGAAGATTAGATGCGTATATGCTTCCAGGAAAAGGAGTTAATAAACAATGGCATGGTTATAATAAGGAGGAATAAGTAACTTTCAGCATTGTTGAGACTCTAAACCCAATAACCTTCTAATCTACTAACCTCCTAAACTAATCCATAGTTACACGCATGAAATCAATCGCAGATATAGTACCAGAAGTCCTGCAAAGTACGGCCATCATCCGTTTCCAGGATTGCGATCCCTATGCCCATCTGAACAATGGCCGCTATCTCGATTACTTTATGAATGCCCGTGAGGACATGGTATGGAAAGCATATGATTTCAATATTTATGATTACAGTCGTTCCACAGGACTAGGTTGGGTCGTTACCCAGAATCAAATCGCTTATCTGCGGCCTGCCTTATTGATGGAAGAGGTGAACATGGAAAGCCAGTTGACAGAGTCGAAGCCAAAATTTATCCAGGTGGAAATGCGCATGCGTGATGCAGAAGGAAAACTAAAATCGTTGCTTTGGGCACAATTTATTCATGTAGATATCCGAAAAGCGAAAAGCATAGCCCACAGCGATGAATTGCAGGAATTGTTTGACAAAGTCTGCCTCCCGGTCGCAGAGAAAGATTTTAATGAAAGATTGAAGGCGCTGAGTATCGGGTGATCTGTGATCAGTGATCTGTATTCAGTGATTGGTCATCAGTAAATGGTGATCGAAATTTGTCATCACAAAATGTCGTCTTAGCCGTTGAAGGAGTTTGCTCCTGCAACCCTGTCGATTCAGAAGAGACTTCCAGGATAATGATCATTCAATTTCGGCTTGTTGGAGCAAACTCCAACAAGGGCTAAGAAATAGTAAATCGTCATTTCGACTCCGCTCAATGACCGGAAAATCCTTCAGTGAAGCATGTTAGGCTATTGTTTCGACTCCGCTCAACAATGGTGTCTTGAAAAACGATTTCAATTTTAATTCAAAATCGTAAATCGTCAATTGTCAATCGTCAATTGTCATTTCGGCTACTTCGACCTGCTTTCTCTCAGCCGCGACAGCTCAGTAACCGTCCGCTCAATGACCGGAAAATCCTTCAGTGAAGCATGTTAGGCTTTTGTTTCGACTCCGCTCAACAATGGTGTCTTGGAAAACGATTTCAATTTTAATCCCAATCGTATATCGTAAATCGTAAATCGTAAAT
>JAGOIB010000126.1 GCA_017995875.1 Saprospiraceae bacterium | reverse complement strand
AAAAGCGGATTTGAAAATACTTTCAGATTATCAGCATCGAGAACCGATTTTCTGGCTGCGATCCATGCATCTGCCTTCCCGCCATACATTTTTGCCAGCAAGGCAGGATTCAGTTCAGTGACTTTGCCCCAGTGAAATGTGAATGGTATATTTTCCTCTTCCAATTTCTTCCATACGGCGGAGTAGAATCTTTGAGCCCTCTCCGAAAAAGCACCATCCATCTCAAAGATGCAGGTGAAGTCAGGGAAATGGGTAAACGCCAGGGTAGCATTTGATTTTTTTATAAACCGAAAACTAAACAGGCCTGTAAATGGTCCTGATGTCCGGTTAAGCTCAAGTAATATATCTATCACCCGGTTGACCATGTTGAGCGGAATGCCTAATGCAGTACTCAGCCCCTTGCCACGTATATCCGTATTGTCAAATATTTCGCCTAATGTTCCGGTTTTTCCTTTGAATGGTTTTAGCCTGTTCGAAAGAAATACATTGACAATCTTCGGAACAAGTCTAGGAGCCGCATCTGAAAGTTTCCCAATAAAGCATGCTGCGTCATCACCCGGACCAATGCCCGCAGAGTTATGTTTAGCCTTTTGATAATCTTTACGATAGGGTCGCTTGTAATGTGCGTAGACATGTGCTCCATTTTGAAGATCATATGGATTGATCGTCA
Source organism: Saprospiraceae bacterium (assembly GCA_017995875.1). Next base: position 5,502 of record JAGOIB010000126.1, on the reverse strand, counting down.
CAGAAAAATGAAAAGGTCTTTCATTCCCACCTGGCAGGTTTAATGCACTGACGTCAAGCGTTTGCATCGCATTTTTAAGTGGCGCTGTATACGGAATCCGCTGCATGTTCGTTTCGAGCAGAAAAAGATCCTCAGTCTCCATCATGACACCATGTATGATACCAAAACTTCCAAAGCTGACCAGGGCAGCATTAAATAAATCATCATCCTGAACCAGTTCCGTTTCCAACTTTTGCATTAAAAGAGCTGAAACAACGGGCGCAGATTTTCTTTCTACATAAATATGGCGATCAGGACTGACAATGATATGCAAGCCAACGACATAATCCTGAACACCACCTATATCAATCGTAGAACCATGAGCCCCCGTAGACATAGCGCCTACGATCGTCTGTCCATTACTGGCCCCACAGGTTTTTAATGAAAGGTTTTTTTTGCGTAGGGCATCATTTAGTTCCCAGATCCCATTCCCACATTGGGCAAATACAAGTTTTTTTACATCCCCCGGATAAGCAGGAACCACACCTTGCGGAGAAATGTACATCAACGAATTGAGTTGCATCGTGTCGATCATGATACCATCTTTAACGGTAGCAATTTTTGTCCATGACCAGCCTGCACCTACGGTCCTGATGGAGGTATTACTTTGAATGGCCTGCCGTACCAGGTTTTGCAAACCTTTGGTTGTGTCCTTATAACCTTCAAGAGCATCAAGATTACTTTCGTTTGCGACGATGTATAAATCCTTTATGGTTTCAGTAAATGTTTCGTGCCTGTTGGGCCATTGCTTCTGACCTGTTTTGATGAGTTTCATAGCCGTCTGTTTATAATTCTCCGATTTGTTGACAAGGTTTGCTGCAAATCCAGACGATTTTCATGGGACACCAAATGCCAAGTGTGGCTACAGTGAGCAGAGCATATCCAAAATTAGTTTTAACAGTAACTTCAGCTACGCCATTTACTCCAAGCGTATCACAAACAGGAGTTTGGATTTGTACAGGTTTGTTGGCCAGACCCCATAAATAAGCATTGGCCGTCACGGACTCTGAATATATAATCCCTGGTTGGTCGTGTGTGGCTAGCCTGTAGGAATAACAACTGCTGCAACATAATGCAGCAATGATAAGATAAAAATAGCCCGGTTTTTTTACGGAGTGGAATGGTGAAAACATGATTTTGGTTTTTAGAATTAAAAAATAATATTCGGGTGCTTTACTCCATTCCCTAATTTTGATTTTGACGAATGGAATCAGACCCATTCATCTGAATAGATTAAAAGCTTCTAAATATAAGTAATTTGTATTCAGGAAACTCACCAAATATGGTGAAGGCTTACTTTTTCAGTTTGAATGTCAAGAGCTGAGGGTGAAGCGTTTTTAGAAGAATATGGACCAAGCCTTACTATACCTATAACAAAGGCTGAAAATCTTGAGATTTGAAGCGAAAGCATATTGTTAACTGCCAAAAGATCCGGAATCCGGTTCTATCTTTAAACATTAATTTAAATTAATACCAGACACATATTTCTATTTCATTGCCCCTATCATTAAAAATATCTGGAGTAATTAGCTTGTATTCACTATTGGATAAAAATTACTTTCCTTTCCTCTCCATCTACCCCATTACTCAGCCGTACTATATACTGACCTGGAATCAACTGAAGTTTCCTAAGATCAAGCTGATATTCCCATAAACCACCAACGTGTGCGAAGGTGGCGCTGTATACAATCTGTCCGGTATCACCATAAACTTCCAACAAGACCTCATTCGAATGATCAGCGAAATGCGCTTCTATTTGTATGCCTGCATTTGTTGGATTGGGAAATACTTTCAATCCAAATGAAGATTGCTCATGCGGCACTGCATTGACAAGGTCTTCCTCAACATCAAGTATCTGGTTGGGTAATACATTCGTCAAGTGCTGAACAATACCGGAAGGCCATTCGATCGTAATACTGTCAACTTTTTCAGCCAGGCCCAGTCCAAAATGCGCACGCATATCATTCTGGCTACAATATGCACTCTGCGCAGAAATCTCCCGCATCTGCCAGATCGCCACACCATTCACAACAGCTTTCACACGGACTTTGGCACCAATAGCTGATCGGTTTGTTGTTTTTCCTTCAAGGGATATCATCAGCCAATGATTTTCATTGCCATTGTTGTGATACAGATAATCTGCTTCATCCGCACCACCAAATCGTGTAGTGGCTACAGCCAGATCCTGAAATCCATCATTGTCATAATCCCCAAAGGCACAACCATAAGACCAACCCTGATCCATCACCACGACATCATCCGTCACTTCGGTAAAGTCGCCGGTGCCATCATTGACAAATAGTTTATTTTTTAACCGCACACCATTCTGAAAAGCATTGGTCACAAAAAGATCAAGGTCGCCATCGTTGTCAATATCCGCCCAGGCACTACTAAAAGATTTAGCCGTTGCACTTGAAATAGCCGTTGTCAGGATCCTGGAGAAAACAAAATTGCCCTCATTCCTGAACAGTTGATTTTTGCTTCCATCATTGGCGAGAAATACATCAAGATCACCATCATTGTCGATGTCACCCCAGCTTCCACTCATGGTACTATACTGATCAACTGTTATCAACGGCTCAGTCAATTTTGTAAATAAACCACCCCCGTCATTTCGATAGAGGTGGTCCTTCTCGCCATTCTCATTCGTGACAAAGAGATCAGGATCTCCGTCATTATCAATATCTGTCCAGCTGACATTTCTTGAGGAACCAGCATCTGTCACCGGTGACCCCTCTACTATAGACTCCATCATGTGCGAGCCCAGATTCTTATAGAGAAAATTTTTCTTGTTGCCCTCACTATTGGTTACGTAGAGGTCTACAAGTCCATCGTTGTTATAATCCCCAAACGAAGCAGTTTCCGAATACCCGAGGTGGTTTACCCATGTTCCATCTACCACTTTAGTAAATGCTCCTGTGCCATCATTGACATAGGCCAGATTATTCTTGTTGTACCAATTCACCACAAAAGCATCCAGGTCATCATCATTGTCGATATCCGCGAAAGTTGCTCCATCCGATGGCATACCGTCCATGACAATTGGATCGTTCGTCACGGCAGTGAAATTTCCATTCGTATCATTGATGTACAACATATTGTTTTGTCCCGCCTGTGGGCCATTGGAAATAAAACAATCAATATATCCATCCCCATTGACATCCACCCAATTGACACTCCGGGAATCACCAATGGTGGTACTCAATGGTGAATTAATCACCTTGGAAAAAAATTGCGCACGAACGGGACTCCCCATTACCAACAGGATCCATACAGGAAATAATTTCATGTTGCCATACTTTAGAGTGAATCATCTTCAATGCATCTCCGCTATCCGGAGAATACATTTATCAACATCAAATCAAAACAGAAATAAAGTGGTACAGATAAAATATGTACTAGCGTTGGTTACCAGCGGCCATACAGTGAAACAGATTGGTCGTGTGTCGTTCATATGGCGTAACCTGTAGTTGATCGGCAGGAATCGCCTACATGGAAATATGGGCTGTATGGACAAATCAAAATGTCCTATTTTGCGCTTTGAATTTTTTGACATGTCAACAAAAAGGATTTTACGTCATCTCCTCTTTTGGACGCTCTTTTTTTGCACGAGCCTTTTCAACGAATTATACTTCTCCAGTAGCTTTACGCAACATCCTGATTGGGTTTCTTTCTTTAAAGGTGCCCTGGCCCAGGTAATGATGTATAGTATTAAAGTTCTGGTGGTGTATTATTCCATCTATAGCATCATCCCGAGGTGGTCCAACCACCAATCTACCTTAGCTGCATCACCTTTCCGGACACCCGGAAAGTCCAGTTTAAAATACTTGCTTGAATTTATTTTCGCCTTACTATGTGGTGCATTCCTCATACGATTGATCGTGCACTATGTCATCTGGATATACATCTTTCCAGGCGAGGAGCGCATCCTCACTTTTGAAAGTCTGCTGGGCAGATACCTGTATTCACTGTTTGACCTGATTCCAATAACCCTGGTTGCTGTCGCGATCAAACTGGTGCAACTGCGCATCAGTGCATTAAAACAAGAAACGATCCTAGTACATGAAAAAATAAAATCAGAATTACAGTATCTGAAAGCGCAAACCAATCCCCATTTTCTTTTCAATACACTGAATGGCATCTATGCCTTAAGTCGTAAGCAGGACACCAATACGCCAACAGCGATCATGAGTTTGTCAAAAATACTACGGTACATGCTCTATGAAACAAGTCATCGCACCAATCCACTCAAGGACGAATTACAACTCATCGCTGATTATATTGCCTTACAAAAACTACGCTTTCAGGAGCATTTAACCATTTCCTTTACGCAAGATCTGGAAAACGAAAACGCAGGTATATCCCCATTATTACTGCTGCCTCTCGTGGAGAATGCTTTTAAACATAGCAATGGATTAGAAACCCATATTGCTATCAAGGTCAGTGAAGTAAATGGCATTCTGAAATTTTCAATTTCCAATACCCTCACCGAACAGCCCACAGATGATAACCTCATTAAAGACGGAATTGGTTTAAGTAACATCAAACGTCAATTGGCAATATTGTACAAGGAATATACCTTTTCGGCCTCCAAAACGGAAACTGATTTTATCGTGGATCTGATGATTGAGTTAAATTCGTATGTCTATGTTTAACTGCCTGGTGATCGAAGACGAACCTTTGGCTGCGGAGATCCTCCGGGATTATATCGCTGAAGTATCCGACTTACAGTTGATTGCGGTTTGTCGTGATGTCATGACGGCTTCAGGATTTCTGCGCAGTCACCATATAGATGTCCTGTTTGTGGATATACATTTACCAAAAATAAAAGGGATTGATTTTATTAAAACTATCCAGAATCAATACCAGGTGATCCTCACGACAGCGTATGATCAATATGCCATTGAAGGATATAATCTAAACGTGGTGGATTACCTGTTGAAGCCCATCGAGTTTAGCCGATTTTTGCAGGCCATTCAGAAAATCAAAAAAAATGAATCAATCGCTGCTGAGCAAGCTGACGCATCAACACGAAAGGGTGCATTCCATTTTTTCAATGTAGATAAACGCCAGGTGAAAGTGTATCTTGAAGATATCCTGTACATCGAAAGCCTGAAGGAATATGTAAAAATCCATACAACACAGCAGAACCTGGTCACGAAGATTCAGATTGGTGAATTTGAATCCTTACTACCATTGCCCAATTTGATACGGGTACACAAATCGTTTATGATCAATCTCGATAAAGTTACGGCCTACAGTGCCAATGCGATTGAAATCGGTGACCATGAGATTCCTATTGGCAGGACGTACAAGGAATTAATCACAAAGCATCTCAAATGACATAAAAAAAGGAACGCATAGTTCGGCTCCGCTCACCACAAGGATGACGCAGAATTATTTAAAAAAATATTTTCGCATCCCCCCTAGCTCCCTAAATGGGGGTAAAACTTTGAATTAGCA
>JAGOIB010000125.1 GCA_017995875.1 Saprospiraceae bacterium | reverse complement strand
AAATCATCCCCATCACTGACCTTGCTCATCCAATGTGTACAAATGAAAAATGAACTTTAACTAAGAAATACATACAACCCAAGGGTATTTAAAATTGGTTAAAAAAGGTCATGGGAAAAGACAGGTCCGATATTCTATACGCTACTGCAAAAGAAATGCTTGAAGCTGCTGAACATGAGCAGCAACGGTCTGCTGAAGACGTTGTCACACACCTTATCTGTACCCATTCAAGGCTTTCGCTTTCCAATTTTCTTGCCGGTTTCCTGATTCGAAGACAAATACCGGTGCATCACCCTGTATCGCTTGTCAGTTTACTAGAACAATGCAAGGACGTTGATTCCAGGTTTGACCAACTCAATCTAAGCCAGATTCATTGCAGGTTTGAAAAACATGACAAGGATTATTGTCTCGACCATGACCAGGTGGATGAATGCCTGAAGGCGGCACAACAAGCGAGGGACATCGTCCTGACAGAAACACCTGCTTATTGATCATGTCGCTGAAACTTTATAATCATCCCTCATCAATTTCTGTTGCACCTAAAATTCAAAGTTCTGCTGAAGGACTTTCCATTCGATCATGACGTACACGTATAAAGATTTAACGACAAAACCTGACCTCGGTCTACATGCGGAAGGCACAGGCCCACAGCGAACACAACGACCTGTCTACACGGATTTCCTTCCACCATGCAATAATGCCTGCCCTGCAGGAGAAAACATCCAGGCCTGGCTGGGACTGGCACAAGCAGGACAATACAAGGAAGCGTGGCAAAAACTGATTGAAGAAAATCCGATGCCGGCTATTCATGGTCGTGTGTGTTATCATCCATGTGAAGATCACTGCAACCGCAGTTTTGTAGATCACGCTGTAAGTATCCATGCAGTTGAAAGATTCCTGGGGGATAAAGCCCTTGAAGAAGGATGGGAGATTGAAAAAAAAGCAATACCCACCGGCAAGAAAATATTAATCATAGGGGCAGGTCCAAGTGGACTTTCTGCAGCATTCCATCTCACGCGCTTCGGCCACAAAGTTGACATACATGAAGCGGGTCCGTTACCCGGAGGTATGATGCACTTTGGCATTCCTGCATACAGGTTGCCGCGCAATATTCTCATGGACGAAATCAAACGAATCGAAAAATCAGGTGTGACCATTCGTCTTAATCATAAAGTGGAAGATGTGGCTGCTGAAAAAGAAGCGGGCAATTATGATGCTGTCTTTATCGCCGTAGGTGCCCATATCGGCCGTAAAGCCGAGATACCCGCGCGTGATGCAGGACAGATCCTGGATGCTGTAAGTTTCATACGTGAAGTCGAACTTGGGAACGCCCCGAAACTGGGCAGGCGTGTTGTCGTGTATGGTGGAGGTAACACAGCGATGGACGCTGCCAGAATGGCAAAGCGCCTCGGAGCCGATGAAGCCCTCATCATTTACCGCCGTGACCGGGAACATATGCCTGCCCATGATTTTGAAGCTGATGAAGCGATGGGCGAAGGCGTCAAAATACACTGGCTGCGCACCATTAAGAGTATAGATCAGAGTTCTTTCACTGTTGAGGTCATGAATATTGTAGATGGCAAGCCAGTCCCCACCGGTCAATTCGAAACACTCGAAGCTGATTCACTGATCCTTGCGCTTGGGCAGGACACTGACACAAGTTTTCTAAAAAATGTTGAAGGCATTTCATTTAAGGATGATGGTACTGTAATCGTTGGCGCAAATATGATGACCGGCGCCAAAGGCATTTTTGCAGGAGGCGATATGGTGCCTGGTGAACGAAGTGTCACCATTGCTGTTGGTCATGGAAAAAAAGCGGCACGATATATCGATGGATTCCTGCGATCACAAGAATATGTACCTGAGAAGAAACATTCTCTCGTCGGATTCGAAAGCCTCAATGTGTGGTACAAGACGGATGCACCTAAAAAACTTCAGCCTCACCTTGCGCTTGATGAGGCTACTAAAGACTTTTCAGAGATCGTCCAGGGATTGACAGAACCGGAGGCACGCTATGAAGCCAGCCGTTGCTATTCATGTGGCAATTGCTTCGAGTGCGATGGTTGCTACGGAGCATGTCCGGAAGGAGCCGTCATCAAGCTAGGCCCCGGGAAAAGATATCATTTCAATTATACACTTTGCACAGGTTGTGCGGTATGCTTTGAGCAATGTCCGTGTCATGCAATCGACATGGCTCCGGAACCCCTGGCAGTAGAATTTGAAAAATCATAAACGCTTTTACGCGATAAAAAATGATGAGTGAACAACTAAAAGCGGCTACCCTCGATGGCAATGAAGCCACTGCCTATATAGCCTATAGAGTCAATGAAGTATGTGCGATCTACCCGATCACACCCTCTTCTACTATGGCTGAACTTGCCGATGAATGGTCAGCGAAAGGCACTAAAAATATCTGGGGCAATGTACCCGATATCATGGAGATGCAAAGCGAAGCCGGAGCTGCAGGAACCGTACACGGAGCGCTTCAAACCGGTGCACTGACGACAACATTTACCGCATCGCAGGGGCTCATGTTGATGCTGCCCAATATGTATAAGATTGCCGGTGAACTTACCTCCTGTGTATTTCATGTAGCCGCACGGTCACTTGCAGCACAAGCACTATCGATTTTTGGTGATCATCAGGATGTGATGGCTGCACGTACGACAGGATTTGCGATGCTTGCATCCGCGAGTGTGCAGGAAGCGCATGATATGGCATTGATCGCACAGGCAGCTACATTAGAAGCCCGCATTCCCTTTATTCATTTCTTTGATGGCTTCCGCACATCGCATGAAGTAAACAAATTATTCCTGATCCCTGAGGAAACCATCAAAGCGATGATTGATGATGAACTTGTATTCGCACATCGCAAGCGGGCACTGAATCCGGATAATCCGTTTATTCGCGGTACAGCACAAAATCCGGATGTTTATTTCCAGGGCCGTGAATCAGCCAATTCGTTCTACAATCAATGCCCTGATACCGTTGCAAACGCAATGGACAAATTCAGCCAACTTACCGGACGTACCTATAAGCCATTCGAGTATTATGGTTCTACTAGTGCTGACCGGATCATTGTGATCATGGGTTCCGGAGCAGAGACTGCTGCAGAAACATCAGCCTTCTTGAATGCAAAAGGCGAAAGCACAGGTGTCATTCAAGTCAGGTTGTTCAGGCCATTCTCCATTGACTATTTAGTAAATGTGCTTCCATCATCTGTAAAATCAATCGCTGTACTCGATCGTACCAAAGAATCAGGTGCTTCCGGAGAACCTCTTTACCAGGATGTACTTACATCCCTTGTTGAAGCATTTCATCAAGGCTTGATTACGTCATTGCCTCATATCATTGGTGGTCGGTTTGGATTGTCTTCAAAGGAGTTTACACCAGCAATGGCCAAGTCAGTGTTTGATGAATTGAAAAAAACCAGGCCGAAAAACCATTTCACAATTGGCATCCATGATGATGTTACACACATGAGTCTTGTGTATGATCCAAACTTTATGCTTGACGAATCAGGCTGGACCCAGGCGCTCTTCTATGGACTAGGTGCTGATGGCACAGTTGGTGCCAACAAAAACAGCATCAAGATCATCGGTGAAAACACGGACTTATTTGCACAAGGATATTTTGTCTATGATTCGAAAAAATCCGGAGCTCGTACTGTATCGCATCTTCGGTTTGGCCCAAAACCAATTAAAGCACCTTACTTAATCGGGCAAGCAAATTTTATTGCATGTCATCAGTTCAATTTTCTCGAAAAAGTAGACATGCTGACGCTGGCAAAAAACGGCGCTACCTTTCTGATCAACAGTCCTTTTTCCCGGGAGACCATCTGGGACAATCTTCCGTTGATCGTTCAGGAAACTATCCTTTCTAAAAATATCAGGTTGTATACTATCGATGCTGATCAGGTAGCACAGGATACCGGGATGGCGGGACGCATCAATACGATCATGCAAACCTGTTTCTTCGCTATCTCAGGTGTGTTACCAAAGGATGAAGCGATCACACATATTAAAAAGGCCATTGAGAAAACCTATTTCAAAAAAGGCAAGGCTGTCATCGACCAAAATTTCAAGGCCGTTGACCAAACACTTGAACATTTATTTGAAGTAACGATTCCCGCAAAAACTACTGCTAAGCATCGTCTAAATCTTGTTGTTTCACCTAAGGCTCCAGCATTTGTCAAAGAGGTAATTGCAAAGATGATGTCAGACCAGGGAGATGCTATTCCGGTGAGCGCTATGCCTGTAGATGGCACCTATCCTTCAGGCACCACCAAATGGGAGAAGAGGAACATCTCTGACATGATCGCCACATGGGAACCGGATCTATGCATTCAATGTGGCAATTGCAGTTTTGTCTGCCCCCATGCTGTGATCCGTGCAAAATTTTATCACACTGATCTGCTTGAGGCTGCACCGGATGGATTTAAATATGCGCCAATCAATGCGCGAGGCTTTCCGGACACGAAATATACCCTGCAGGTATATGGTGAAGATTGCACTGGCTGTAATCTCTGTGTCGATGCATGTCCGGCTACGGATCCAAAGGACCGAAGCAAACGAGCTATCAATCTCCGACCGATCGCCCCAACACTTGAAGAAGAGCGGAAGAATATTGACTATTTCGAATCCATTCCGTTTAACGACCGCTCAACGGTTAATTTCTCGATGGTGCATGGCGCACAGTTTCTAGAACCCTTATTTGAATTTTCAGGTGCATGTGCAGGTTGCGGAGAAACCCCATATATCAAATTGCTGACACAATTGTTTGGTGACAGATTGTTGGTAGCGAATGCAACTGGTTGTTCATCTATATATGGTGGTAACCTCCCGACAACACCCTGGACTAAAAACGCAGCGGGACAAGGACCAGCGTGGTCTAATTCACTTTTTGAGGACAATGCAGAGTTTGGTCTTGGTATGCGTCTTACGGCTGATAAGCATCTTGCTATAGCGAGTGATCTTGTTCGGCAACTTGAGCCACAGCTTGGTGGTGATTTTGCCAAAGCCCTTCTTGATACTCCTCAAAAACTTGAATCGGAAATTGCTGCCCAGCGGATACGGGTAGATGCGTTGAAAAATAAATTGCTTGAAATAAAATCACCGCTTGCAGCAAACCTATTGTCTCTCGCTGATTTCCTAGTACATAGAGCTGTGTGGTTGATCGGTGGTGATGGCTGGGCGTATGACATTGGATCAGGTGGATTGGATCATGCGCTGGCGACGGGAAGGAATATCAATGTATTGGTCCTGGATACAGAAGTGTATTCCAATACCGGCGGACAGATGTCGAAAGCAACGCCTACTGCAGCAACTGCAAAATTTGCCTCAGCAGGAAAGCGGGTAGGTAAAAAGGATTTGGCATTACAGGCGATATCGTATGGCAATGTTTATGTGGCACAAATAGCTATGGGAGCAAATCCACAACAGACACTATTGGCGATGCGTGAAGCAGAAGCGTATGATGGACCTTCACTGATCCTAGCATACAGTCATTGCATCGCGCATGGTATCGATATGCAGAAAGGTATGGAGCAGCAAGCCAATGCAGTAGCCAGTGGGTATTGGCCACTGATCCGCTACAATCCGATGCTACGCAAGGCCGGTCGCAATCCATTTGTACTTGATTCACCACGACCTACGATCTCGTTGAAGGATTACGCTTATAAAGAATTGCGTTACAAAGTACTCTCCATTACCAATCCGGCAGAGGCTGGAAAGTTGATGGCGATGGCGCAGGAGATTGTGGACCTGCGGTGGAAGACATATGAGACGATGGCGGTGAGTGGAGCAGAGAATTTTCAGCCAGTGCTTTAAAAGGCGAAAGGGAAAAGGCTGAAGAGGCTAAAGAAGCTGAAGAGGCTGAAGAAGCTGAAGAAGCTGAAGAAGCTAAAGAGGCTGAAGAGGCTAAAGAAGCTGAAGAGGCTAAAGAGGCTGAAGAAGCTAAAGAGGCTGAAATAGTTGGCAGGAAGACAGAATAGAATGAGTTGCAACAATATCAACAGAATAATGAACATGTATAAACCTGCCGTCAGAGACGGCAAACATAATTATTCAATAGAAACACTTTCTGTGATCTGTCGTACGCGGACGTCCGTACGTACGCCCAACGGTTGTTTTTTTTTGAAAAGAAACTGCTCATCTCGAATAGGTACAAATCATGTCGCTCAAAATTGT
>JAGOIB010000124.1 GCA_017995875.1 Saprospiraceae bacterium | reverse complement strand
GGGGTCGGGGGGTGAGTTCTGCAAAGATTTGTCGTTCCTACGGAGCTATAACAAAGGATGCAAACAATTCAATGCAAACTGCCAATTGAAGACTGAAGACTGCTAACTGGAGACTGAAGACTGCTAACTGCTAACTGCTAACTTTTCGGCTTATGTATCAAATCCGCCTCCAACATCCTCGTCTCAATCCATTTCCGACCTTCCGAAATCTCACCACGTAGATATTTTTCTATGATGAGCCCTCCGACAGGGGTTGCAAAACTTCCTCCCCAACCTGCATTTTCAATATATACAGCAATAGCTATTTTCGGCTGGTCTCTTGGTGCAAAACCAAAGAAAACAGAGTGGTCCTCTCCATGCGGGTTTTCAGAGGTACCCGTTTTACCACAAACTTCTATGTCAGGTATATAGGCTAATGTTGCTGTACCCGCCCTAACGGCACCACTCATCCCTTCTATCACCGGTTCAAAATATCTGTAGTCAATAGACACCCTGCGCCTTGGATAAAACTCTGCATGTGGAGCTTCTCCTGCAGGAACTCTTGATTTGAGCATATGTGGATCAGTATAGGTTCCTTCATTTGCAATGATAGCTGCCGCATGGGCCATCTGCAAGGTGGTCAACTGAAGCTCGCCCTGGCCAATACCCATTGACAAAATATAGGGGGATCTCCATTTTCCTGCTCCATAGACCTGATCGAAATAACTGGGACCCGGAAGATTGCCTGATTTTTCTCCCGGCACATCTATACTGATCTTGTGGCCCAATCCAAACTCCGAAAGCATTCCATTGAGTTTACGCATACCTATTTCCGGTATGGTGTATCCGGAGATATCAATCACTTCTTTATACACTGTGAAAAAATAGGTGTTACACGAGTATTGAATTGCAGCAGCCACATTGTGCGCAGAAGGGTGATTGTGACATCCCCGTTTTAATCCTCCTGAATAATAGGCCCCATTACAAGTAATTGTTCTGTTTTCATCCAGGACACCTTCCTGCATAGCCGCCAACGCAAGTATTGGTTTGAAGATGGATCCCGGAGGGTACATCGCCATGACAGAGCGGTCAAAAAGTGGTTTTAATGTATCATTTTGTAATGTTGTAAATGCTACACCCCTTGATCTTGAAATAGACAATTCATTTGGATCATACCCCGGCGAACTCACCATAGCTAGAATTTCACCTGTGGCTGGTTCGATGGCAACAATGCTCCCTCTTTTGTTTTGTAATAATTGCTGTCCGTATTCCTGGAGTATATGATCTAAAGTCAGGATAAGATTGTCTCCTGAAACAGCTAATGAATCATGACGACCCTCATCAAGGCTTTCGATTTCACGACCCAGATTGTCCTTAAGTACATATGAAGAGCCTTTCGACCCTCGCAAGCTTGCTTCATAAAAACTCTCAACACCTGTTGAACCACAAAAGTCACCGAGCGAATAAATGCCATCGGACTCATCTATCTTTTTTTGATCTACTTCAGACATATAGCCGAGTACATGCGCACTATGATTTTCAAAATAACCACGTGCACTGCGAAGTTCACCATAGAACCCGGGAAAAAGGTGAAGGTATTCCTGTACGTATTGAAATTTACTCGCTGGTATGTGCTCCATAAAATCAAATGGAACCGACTTGGAATATCGAAGGGATTTCCAGTCTTTTTCCATCCTCTCTTTATACGATGCTTTATCGATTTCAAGCAACTTGCAGAGTAAGTTGGTATCAATATTCTTTGGTACCTGGTTGTAAATAACTTTGAGATCGTAAACCGGAATATTGTGCACCATCAGGTGTCCCGTGCGGTCCATGATAAGTCCGCGACCAGGGTATAATGTTCGTCTTACGAGCGTTGTGCGATCAGCCCTTTGACCGTAGGTTGGATCTACCAGCTGTAGCCAACCTGTCTGAAAGATGAGTATCAGTGCAGCGGCAATGATAACCCGCTGAATCCAAAGTGTCCTGTTCGTCTGACGATCCTTGAGCATTATGTCTTTGGATTAAAGAGCAAATGATACACCATGATCACTGCCATGCTCAGAAAAAAAGTAACCAGGGAATTCAACAGGATCTGTCCTATATACACGAAAGTGAAAATCTCAGCAGTGAAAAATAAAAAAGTATGAATAGCCATGCACAAAGATGTATACGTCACCAACCAGTTGAGTCCCATGGAATATTGTGTAGGACTCATAGAAAGCTGATACCCGCCCCTGGGTTCAAGGTAGGAGAGAAGTAATCCCCTGGCATACGCTGTTGCAGTCAAAGCAAAAGCATGTACGCCAATGGTGTCGTAAAACATATCGATCAGGAGCCCGAGCAGAAAACCTATCACAATCACATAATGGCGTGACAGCCTGAAGGGCAATAGTAGAACGATGACAGGATAGATAAAAATATTTCCATGCATCCAGATCCATGAACTGCCTAGTCCGATACGTTTTAACACCAGTACCTGTACCAGCAAAATGAGCATCGCCCGGATGATATGCTTGATCGATTCTGTGTTCATTCTGTCGTCAGTTCGTTTTCGGTAAAATCGATTACAAAGACCCTGTTGAGCCGTGCTATATCCTCATGCAGCCGGACTTCAATAGTATAATAATTACTGCCGCCTTCTGTCCAGAATCGTTCTACAGTTCCGATAAAAATCCCCTTTGGATAAATAAAGGAGAAACCACTCGTGATAATCGTATCGCCTACCAGGATATCTGCTTGCCTCGGTATAGCTTCCAGAATCATATGTCCGGGATCAACCTCTTTCCAAACCAGCGAACCAAAATATTCATTTCGCTTTATAGAAGCGCTGATGCGTGCAGCACTGTGCAGCACCGATATCGCTACAGAATAATTTTCGCCTACCTGGTCTATGATACCCGCAATACCGTGCGGACTGATGACCCCCATGCCGGCACGAATGCTGTCTTTAGAACCTCTGTCAATCGTAAAATGATTATTGCGTTGATTGATCGAATTGTTGATGACCTGTGCATCAATTATTTTAAATGGCTCGAGGATACAACTATCAAGGGGTTTATCCGCCGGGAGCAGTTTTTGAATGCTGCGCTCAAGGTTAAATATTCGTTCTTCCAACTTGGCATTGTAGGCAGACAGGCTATCAACAGTGACCTGCAGATGGTTGTAATGAACTGCATCATCTGCCAACTTGTATAATTTGCCGGAAAGAATGGAAGAGGAATTGGCAAAAATGGACTGCTGATTTTCATTATACCGCACGACAAGAATGAGCGCTACTACTTCAAGCAGTAGAAACAACAGAAAGGCAGAATACCTGATGACAAACTGAAGAAGGTTGTTCATTGTACCAGGACGAAGATAGGTCTAAGGAGAGACTTTACCGGAGGGCATTATACACGCTTCCTGTCGATCAGGAAAGAAAAACGATCTGTGTTTTTCAAGGCGATTCCTGTGCCACGAACTACGGCGCGCAAGGGTTCGTCTGCAATGTGGACGGGGAGTTTGGTAATTCTTGAAATCCGTTTATCCAACCCTCTCAGCAATGCACCACCTCCTGTCAGGTATAATCCTGTCTTGTAGATATCGGAAGCAAGTTCAGGAGGAGTGTTTTCCAATGCCTTCAGGATAGCTTCTTCAATGGCATTAACGGACTCATCAAGGGCCTCAGCTACCTCAGCATAATTGATAGTGATTTGTCTTGGTATACCTGTAATAAGGTCACGCCCATTGACAGCAAAATCCGGGGGTGCATTATCCAGTTGTTTCAGCGCTGAGCCAACATGTATCTTGATCTGTTCGGCTGTACGCTCACCGATCAGGATGTTTTGATTGCGTTTGAGATAGTCTACGATGTTTTGGGTAAACTCATCACCTGCTGTGCGGATACTCTGGTCAGTCACAATTCCGGAAAGCGCTATTACCGCGATTTCTGTGGTACCTCCTCCGATATCGATGATCATATTGCCCACAGGCTCTTCCACGTCAAGTCCGATACCGAGTGCTGCTGCCATCGGTTCAAAAATGAGGAATGTCTCTTTTGAGTCAACGTGATCAGCAGAATCAAACACTGCGCGCTTTTCAACTTCCGTGATACCACTTGGTATGCAGACCACCATTTTGAGGTGGGTGAAAAATCTCCGCTTGGTTCCGATCATATTGATCATCCCCTCAATCATATTTTCGGCTGCCTGGAAGTCTGCAATCACACCGTCTTTAAGCGGTCTGATAGTCTTGATAAACTGGTGGGTTTTTTCGTGCATCTGCATGGCACGTGTGCCTACAGCAATCGTCTGGCCGGTACGGGTATCAATAGCAATTATAGACGGCTCATCAATGACAATGTTCCCATCCTGGATGATCAGCGTGTTGGCTGTCCCAAGATCTATGGCAATTTCCTGTACAAAAAGACTGAATAATTTCATGACCCTAAAATGACTTGCCTGTCCGGCTATTGGTGCTCAAAAGCAAATTAGTTAATGATGTTTTTTTTCCTTTAATGCCGGTGTATTCGCATGGGTCGATTCCGCACTGTTTCCAAAAGGGCTACAAAGAAACCGTTTTTTTCCAAAATAAAGGAAATTTCAGGGGTTTTATAATGGTTTGTTACGTGCTGAGCGCCTATTTTACTACAATCGTAGCCCAATTATCCAGGTCCAGGTACCTGATGGCCAGGTCCCTCAACCTCTCAGAAGTGATCTGCTGGATTGTATCCACCGTGCCTTTAAATGAACTGTCTTCTAAAAACTCGATTTTCAGGGACTTAATAAAATCCAGGGTTGAGAAAGGTCCGTCAATCTGGGTCATTAGATGCCCCATCAGATAGTTTCGTGCCATGTCCAGTTCCTCGTCCGGTATCAATATAGTCTGCAGTTTCACGACTTCCTTCTTTATCGCCTCTATGACCTTTTGCGTATTGTCTGTTGCTGTCTCAGTACTGATGTAGAAACATCCATCTGTCGCGAAGGAGTCCACGCTGGAGTAAATGCCATACGTAAGGCCTTGATTTTCCCGTATTTCTGTCATCAACCTGCTACCAAAATACCCTCCTAAAATAGTATTGAGCACGAATAGGCCATTGAAGTCAGGGTGTGCTTGAGGAAAAAGCCTGCGACCTATCCGGATAGCCGCCTGGTGGTTCTGTGGACCATCATATTCGTGATACCCGGCCTGTTCGTCGGAAGTCGTTGGTGTTTTCAACAGGGTTCCATTGCTCTGATTAGGATTCCACTGGCCAATGGTCTGATGGATAAGCTCTATTTCCTTATCACCAAAAGAACCGGACACCAGCACCATTCCTTTTTGAGGTATGATATGGTGGCTATGATGGTTTCTGAGATCGTCTGTGCGGATGGCAAGAAAATCCTCTGGAAATACATTTTTACCATAGGGATGACTGGGGCCAAAAATAACTTCTGTGAGGTGACGATAAGCGAGTACTTCATTCTTTTTGAGATCTATCTGAAGACGCTCCACTTTGTTGTCTGCATACACCTTCAGCTCATTGTCATCAAAGGCAGGTGCATTGATCACTTCCTGAACCACGCCGATCAGTTCCGGAAAATATCTGGTAAGTGTTAGCAATCTGACCCTTACCGTATCAACGCCACCTCTGGTAAACACTGAAGCACCAAGTGATTCGATTTTTTCGGCAAGCTCCACTGAAGACATGCTCTTAGTGCCTTCTGACATTAACCCGGCCATAAATTCGGCAACACCTGATTTGGATTCATAGCTCGCACCAGCCCTGAACACCAACTCCATTTTCATCACAGGTTCTGAGCCCCCCTTTAGTGCATACAGACGCATTCCATTGGGTAACACCATAGATTCATAATCCGGAAGATGTAATTCTTTAATTGCCTGAATGGGGGGTGCTTCAACTGATTGAGCCATGGGTGCAAAGGTAAGCACAAAGGAGCCGAAAGCAGTATTTCATGCTATTCCAGCTGGCAGAACTTGAAAACGGAATCAAATTCATGATTTTTACATGAAAAGGTAGGAGTTCAAAATTTTGAACCCTTACCTTTTGATGTAATTCTGCACAGTCCTGTTAACTTTGCTGTTTATGGACTTACATCTAAGTCAAATACCAGGCATCTTATAAAACAAACCAATTACATGGAATTTAAAGTCTCATCAGGTGATTTATTAAAGCATCTCAATATTGTTGCAGGGGC
Source organism: Saprospiraceae bacterium (assembly GCA_017995875.1). The sequence goes on along the minus strand of JAGOIB010000124.1, from coordinate 72 downwards.
CATCCACACCAACCCTGTGCTAGCTATTACCGAAGATTTTCTGGTCGAAATCAAGAAGGGCACCATGACCCT
>JAGOIB010000021.1:8501-23836 GCA_017995875.1 Saprospiraceae bacterium | reverse complement strand
AAAAAAACTGCAAGCAAAGCTTGCAGTTTTTTTTTAAATCTTACGCTCTTACGCTCTTACGCTCTTACGTTCTCACCCAACGGGCTGTCGTAGCTTTTTCTCTATATCCTTCACCGTACGCTTAAATTCAGCGTCGGTGTCGATCATGTCATTGACTGCTTTTACACTGTAGATCACAGTGCTGTGATCACGACCACCAAAACTGTCACCAATTGCCTTTAGCGAATGATTGGTGATGTTCTTTGCAAAGTACATGGATAGTTGTCTGGCCAGTACAACATTTCGTTTGCGCGTCTGGGATTTTAGTTTGTCAATTGAAACTTCAAAATGATCCGCCACACACTTTTTGATATGCTCTAAAGTGATGACGGATCCTGTATTGATGACCACATTGTAGATGACTTTTTGGGCCAACTCAAGGTCTATTTCTTTGCGTGTCAGGGATGCATGTGCGATCAGGTTGACGATCACACCTTCCAGTTCACGTATGTTGTGGCGGATATTGTCGCAGATATAATGTTTGACTTCCGGCGAAAAGCTGATGCCTGCAAAGGTTGATTTATGCTCCAGGATCGCCATCATGGTTTCATAATCAGGTGCCTGCAGATCTGCAGACAAACCCCATTTGAAACGACTGATCAGCCTTTCTTCCATCCCTTGCAAATCCTTCGGTGGACGATCGGATGTTAACACAATCTGATTGCCACTTTGATGCAGTTGATTGAATATATGGAAGAAGATCTCCTGTGTCTTTTGTTTTCCGGCGAGGAACTGGATATCATCAATGATCAGCACATTGACGAGTTGATAGAAGTTGGTGAAATCACTGACAGCATTATTCTTGATAGCTTCAATGATCTGGTTGGTAAATTTTTCAGAGCTGACGTACAATACCGTTTTGTCATCTCTTTGCTTAACCACCGCATTGCCGATAGCTTGAGCGAGGTGTGTTTTTCCTAATCCAACATCTCCAAAAAGAAATAGTGGATTGAAGGCAGTCCCTCCGGGATTATTGGCGATAGCTTCCGCTGCCGAACAAGCCAAACGATTGCAATCGCCTACAATGAGGTTTTCAAACGTATAGGATGTGTTGAGCTGGGGATCGATTTTAAGCCTTTTAATACCGGGTATGACAAACGGGTTACGAATGTCATTTTCAACTTCATGAGTTGTGGAGGCTGCTGGTTGTTTGCGTTTTCCGTTTTTTTGCCAGGGATCATCTTTAGCATAGTTGTATTCAAGATTAGCTTTTGGACCTAATGTTTGACGTATTGATTTGCGAAGTACGGGCAGATAATGCTCCTCTAGCCACTCAAAGAAAAATTTGTTGGGTACCTGAAGGGTTAAAGTATTTTCCTGCAACCGGATAGGACGGATAGGCTCAAACCATGTTCTGAAACTCTGCTCGCTGATCTCCTCACGTATCACGCTCAGACACCCATTCCATACTGCATTGCAGTCCTGCACCATTATCATTGACACTCTAGACGGTTATTGAATGATCCCAAAAGCCTGACCGGCGATTCGCTCCGGGGGGAGTCCTTGAGTCGGATGAGCTTTGATTTTCACGTTGTTAATTGATTTCACTATTCTTCGGGATTCGACAAAGATCAAAAAAAAATCGGTGGATGTTCTGTCAGATTCCCTTTTTTAATGATTTCCTAAAACTTTCCTTTAAGGTACTAAAAAATAGATGGTTATACATTTTAATATTGCCCTTCAATAAAACCCTGACAGTCAATTCATGGGCTTTTATTATGCCAAAACAGCTTAGTTTTATACCTTATTTTATCCAGATTCCCTCACAACTAACACATTTTTTTCTGCTGTTTTCTTCAAAAGAAATATCGAACCGACCTAACCGCATACCTGCCCAACCCACTTGATTTACAATCACATTTTCTCCATCTTTATTTCGATAATAGTCGGGCTTATCCATAAAGGTATGCGTGTGCCCTCCAATGATAATATCAATCGATTTGCTCTGTTGCGCTAAAGCAATATCACTTACTTTACTATTGTCATATTTATAGCCCAGATGTGAAAGACAAATCACCAGATCACATTTTTCATCATGCTTGAGGATATCTGCTTGCTCAGTTGCATGAGCGATCGGATCAAGATATCGGGTGGTTCCAAATAAATTAGACGGAACTAATCCATCCAATTCTATACCTACACCGGTAACGCCGATTTTGATATGGCCTCTTTCAAATATTTTTCTAGGCACAAAGCGATTGTGCATCACCGTATCGCTGAAATCATAATTGGAAATGATCACCGGAAAATTTCCATGCTCACGCATTTGTTTTTCAAAATTTTCCAATCCTCCATCGAAATCATGATTGCCCATCGTCGTCGCGTCATACCCCATTTCAGTCATGAGTTTGATATCCAATTCACCCAAAAAGAAATTGAAGTAAGGCGTGCCCTGGAATATATCGCCGGCATCTAAAAGTAAAACATGTTCATTTTCACTTCTGATTTTATTAATCAATGCAGCACGACGCGCAGCACCTCCCAGTCCCGCATTACGTGATCCGTCTTCAGGAAATGGTTCGATCCTGCTGTGGACATCATTGGTATGCAGGATGACCAGTTTGGTAATTTCCCCCTTCAGTAGGGTGGAAGCATTGATCCAGTCAGGAATCATGAGAGCAGCTCCCGCTACTGTCGTTCTATTTATAAAATTTCTCCGTGACCACATACGCTTTGAGTTTAGTGCTGGATGACAATTCGTCCATCAATGGCAGAAGTGATTTCTTTTCCACCTGCTGTTGCATCACGGGCATATTCAATCAACATATCCCTTATCAGGATTGCAGTCTGCACCCGCTTTTGAGTAATGAGGACTTTGAGCCCATCACCACCATTCGCTACATAGTCTGGCATCGCCACTTTATATGTTGCAGTAGATGATAGCGGAACACCCTGGATAGTGCATTGAACCATTTTCTTATCAGCGATTATCATTTTGATGCCTTTGCTGACCGGCCATCCTTCTGAGGAAGCGGTCTGCTGTAACAGCGAATCAACTATGTCTCCCTTCATTTCAACAATCACCAGGAGGTTATCAAATGGACATAATTCAAAGATTTCACCCATAGTTAGAGGGCCGGCCGTAATTTGAGGAATACGCAACCCACCATAATTTGAAATAGCAAAATCAGCATTGTATCCTTTTTTAGCTGCTATGTCTATCATCGCATCACTATACCAGTTGCCAAGTGTTGACTCCGGTTTGCGTTTGGTCAAATCGACAGGAACATTTCCCAGCACTTCATTCATTTCTTTGTCTACCTCCACTTTATAGGGTGCAATCAGAGCAGTGATCTCTTCATCTGGTGCTGAAACAGCACTGCTATTGAGCAAATCATATCGTACCTCCGTCTTGCTGATGTGTTGGACAGAAGAACAGCCGGAAACTATTAGTACCAGATGTAAAATGAAGAATATATATTTTCTCAGAGCCATAGGGAAGATTCTGCTTTTATTGCTCGTTTTGCGATAGCGGATGGAAGAGATGTTTCCTTTGACGCGATGTCAATCAATTGCCTGGCATATTCATCTGAAGTAGCATCAGGACCCAGTCCTTCGGATGCGATGGCGATCAGGTCCATAGTCTTTGCCTTAGCCATTTGAAGCACAGCCCATAATTCTTCAGAGACGTAAAGCTGCTGAGTCAGATTATGCTCAAATTCCTGTTGGATCGCGATCAGTAATGCAGATTTTAATGCTCCGGCAGAAGTACCTGAGGTCTTGAGTCGCAATATAAGATCGGCGAGGTCGATTCGCTCACACAATAGGATAAGTCGTTCGTAAGACTGAAGTCTCAAGGGTAAGGTGACCTGTGATTTTTCCTTTTTCCAATCCACCATCCGGCCTTGCGCCTGGTACTCGAAATATTGCTTAAACATCAGGTACACTGCCAGTAATACGACGAGTGAGGGTATCGTTAATCCTAAAATCAGTTGCCAGGTCATATTGCAAAAGTAATCAAAGCCCAGGATCCCTTCAAAAATGAACCCTGACCCCGTTCTGTATGTTTATTTCTTCAGATTCTTGAGGTTAGCTATCTTTGCGCACCAAAAATTCAGCACCTAATGACTGAAACGATCACAACATCTCCTATCACACTGACCTCCGGGGCTATCACTCAGCTGCATCGCCTTCGCGAAGAACAAGGTGTTCCTGATCATTTCGGCCTGAGGATTGGCGTAAAGGGTGGAGGATGTTCCGGGTTTTCCTATCTGCTTGGATTCGATGAGCAAAAGGATAGAGATACCATATATGAGTTTGAAGGCGTCCGCATTCTGATGGACAAGGCTCATTCCCTTTATCTTCTGGGAATGGAAGTAGACTGGCTTGATGGTCTCAACAACAGAGGATTTGTCTTCAATAATCCCAACGCCAAGGAAACCTGCGGTTGTGGTACATCTTTCTCAGCTTGATTTGTCAGATTTTCAGTCCCTTTTGTAGATAATCTCCACTAACTCACTGTAGACTCTAAGTATTTTTGCCTAAATCATAAAACATTCAATATGCGTTACTTCTTTTCCTTGCTAATCCCGGCCCTGGTCATAGCATCTCCTGTGTTTGGGCAGATGAACAAAATCGCCTTCGAGCAATATACACTTGACAATGGCTTGCACGTCATCCTGCATCAGGATAAAACAACGCCAATCGTTGCTGTCTCTGTCATGTACCATGTAGGTTCGAAAAATGAGAATCCTGAAAGAACAGGTTTCGCCCACTTTTTTGAACACCTCATGTTTGAAGGGAGCGATAATATCGGTCGCGGAGAATTCGATAAATATGTTCAGAATGCAGGTGGCACTCTTAATGCCAATACCACCTTTGACAGGACATACTATTTTGAAGTATTACCCAGCAATCAACTTGCCCTTGGCCTTTGGCTTGAATCAGAGCGCATGCTGCATGCCCGCGTAGATGAAAAAGGTATCGAAACGCAAAGGGAAGTCGTAAAAGAAGAACGCCGCCAGCGAATAGACAACCAACCTTATGGTTCAATCCTTGAAGAGACCTTCAAGAGAGCATACACCATACATCCATACAAATGGCCTGTGATCGGATCCATGGCACATCTTGAAGCTGCTGAAGAACAGGATTACAAACAGTTTTATGCTGACTTCTATGTACCAAACAATGCTGTTTTATCTATTGCCGGGGATATTGATATCGCTGAAGCGAAAGCATTCATACAAGAATATTTTGGTGGTATTCCCAAATCAGCAAAAGCAGTTTATCGTCCACGCGTAGTAGAGCCACCATTGGCTGGAGAGATCAGAGATACTATTTATGACAACATCCAGTTACCTGCTGTCATCCAGGCATACCGGATTCCTGCCCAGGGAACCAAGGATTATTATGCAGTGGATATGGTATCCAAGATTTTATCATCAGGAGAGAGTTCAAGATTGTACAAATCACTTGTAGACGAACAGCAAAAAGCATTGTTTGTAGGAAATTTCCCACTCGCACTCGAAGATCCGGGTGTTTCGCTGTCATTTGGTATCACCAACATGGGTGTTGATGTGTATGAACTTGAAAAATCAATAGATGCTGAAGTAAGTAAGGTGCAGAATGAGTTGATTTCTGAAAAGGAGTTTGAAAAACTACGCAACCAGATTGAGGCAGAATATGTCACAAGTAATAGCCGTGTAGCCGGTATCGCAGAGAGCCTTGCAACCTATGATATGTTTTTCGGTGACGCCAATCTTATCAATAATGAAATTGACCGTTACCTTGCTGTCACGCGTGAAGACATCCAGGCTGCAGCGAAAAAATATCTGGTTAAAAACAACCGTGTAACATTGCATTACCTTCCAAAATCACTGGAAAATAAATCCTAAGCTGAATCCATATTTAAACATTCACAAATAGTATTGACATGAATTATATAAAATCACTTTATATCCTGACGTTACTCGTGATGGTGTCCTGCGCACCTAAAGTAGCCAAGGAAACAACTTCAGCGACTACCACAACTGGAGATTTTCGTGCCAAAGCCCCTGAAGCCGGGCCTGCGCGCCAGATTAAGATCGGAACGTCAACCCAGTTTACATTGGCAAACGGTTTGAAAGTTATCGTCGTTGAAAATCATAAGCTTCCACAGATATCCTATCAATTGACAATCGATCGCGATGATATGCTGGAAAAGGAGAAATCAGGATTGGCAGATATGGCAGGAAGCCTTTTGTCAACCGGTACGACGACCAGCACAAAAGCAGAAATTGATGAGGCGGTGGATTATATCGGCGCAGATCTTTCAACAGGTTCTACCGGAGGATTTGCTTCTTCACTGACAAAGCATACAGATAAGATTTTGGGTTTGTTTTCTCAGGTTATTCTTAAGCCTTCTTTTCCTGAAGCTGAATTTGAGAAAATCAAAACGCAAACCATGTCCGGATTGCAATCTGAAAAAGATGATCCAAATGCCATCTCTGGAAATGTTTCGAATGCACTTACATTCGGCAGCACTCACCCATATGGAGAGATCACCAATGAAAGTACTGTATCCAATATTAGTCTCGAGGATTGTAAAATGTATTACAATACGTATTTCAAACCAGGAAATGCCTACCTGGTTATCGTAGGAGACATTACACCTGATGCCGCGAAGGCAAAAGCAGAGAAATATTTCGGTTCATGGCCTGCAGGTAAGACGCCTGAATATGAATATGCTTTTCCTAAAGCTGTTGATAAGACTACGGTTGCATTTGTGGATAAGCCTGGTGCTGTTCAGTCCCTCATCAATATAACATATGCAGTGGATTTGAAACCAGGAAGCCCTGATGAAATTCCGTCCCGCGTAATGAATACAATCCTCGGAAGTGGTTTTTCAGGTAGATTATTTAAAAACCTAAGAGAAGATAAGGCCTATACCTATGGCGCTTATTCAGCTTTAGGTTCTGATAAGTTGGCAGGAGATTTTTCAGCCAATGCCAGTGTCAGAAATGAAGTGACGGACAGTGCTATCACCCAATTTCTGGTGGAATTGAACAAGATCAAATCTGAGCCGGTGACAAAAGAAGAATTGGACCTCGCGAAAAGTTTTATCGCAGGAGGATTTGCCAGATCGCTGGAAAGCCCTCAGACGGTAGCCAATTTTGCGCTCAATATCAATATGTATAAACTTCCGGCTGATTACTATGAAACGTATCTTCAAAAACTGTCCGCAGTATCTGTAGATGATGTCACACGTGTAGCTAAAAAATATATCACACCATCTAATGCCAGGATCGTAGTGGTTGGCAATAAAGATGAAGTGATGAATAAACTTGTTGCTTTTGACAAAGAAGATGGTAAAGTACAGTTATACGATATTTACGCTAATCCCCGTAAGGATGATGCAGGGATGCCTGTTGACATCAGTGCTTCAGACCTGGTAGAAAAATATTTAACAGCCATTGGTGGCAGAGCCAAACTCGATGCAGTAACGTCACTTGACCAGGCCTATGCGCTGGAAATGATGGGTATGTCTATTACTTCAAGAGTCGTACAAAATTCGGGTAAGTTTTACATGGATATGAAAGCGCAGGGCATGACCCTCATGAAGCAGGTATATGATGGTGAAAAGGGTGTTGGTGAGCAACAAGGACAGACTATGGCACTCGAAGGGGAAGATCTCGCGTCCTTAAAGGATCAGGCAGTATTATTCCCTGAGCGCAATTATGCTGCAGGCGGATACAACATGGAAGTGAAAGGCATGGAGGATGTAAACGGCAAAGCTTGCTATAAACTGGCCGTCGTAAAACCTTCAGGAGCAAAAAGCACAGAATATTACGATAAGGAAACAGGCCTGAAAGTAAAGGAGGTTCAGACCGCAGAAGTTCAAGGTCAGTCTTCTACCACGACGTTTGAGTATGCTGATTATAAGACAGTAAATGGAATTAATGTTCCATATTCTGTGACGATCAGCGGCCCGATGCCTGCCCCTATCGTCATGAAGGCCACCGAAATAAAGATCAATGGTGCAGTAGATCCAATGTTGTTTAAAATCTAATCCTAACGGATATCCCTTTTTTTCTTAAAACGGAGCAAGGTGATTAAAAGGGTAGGGATTCAAAAAAAAGGTAGGGGTTCAAAATTTTGAACCCCTACCTTTTTTTATTTTGTCAATTACCAATTGTCAATTGACAATTTTCCATTTTCAACTGCTAACTGCTAACTGCTAACTGTTAACTTTACACCATGATACAAGTATTCGTTACCGGAGGCACTTTTGACAAGCAGTACAATTACATTACAGGTCAGCTTTATTTTGAAGGCACGCATCTCAAGGAAATGTTTGAGCGGGGCAGATGCTCCCTGGACATTGATGTGAAGACCCTGATGATGGTCGACAGCATGGAAATGACAGAAGAAGACCGAGGTATCATCGTGCATAATTGTGCTCGTTGCAAGCTTGACAAGATCCTCATTACCCACGGAACGGACCGGATGGTAGAAACCGCCAAATCTCTGGCGGAGGCTGCAATTGATAAGACCATCGTTCTCACAGGAGCTATGATCCCTTATGCTTTTGGTACTTCATCTGACGGATTCTTCAACCTGGGGAGCGCTCTCGCCTTTGTCCAGGTACTTCCACCGGGCGTCTATATAGCCATGAATGGTCGTTGGTTTCCATGGAATGATGTGAGGAAAAACCGCAGTACCGGACTTTTTGAGTCCATTGGATAGCGCATTTCAGTATCTTTTCACTCTCTTAACCCCATTTCCGTTCAATCTGGCGGGATTATTGATATCATATATTGATATTTCAATATATCTTTATGCCTGTTATTTAACTTTTCCGTTATGAAAATATCCCTTCAACCCAAACTTTTAGTACTCATCCTTTTTATAACGATCGGTGTGAATGTTTCCGCCCAGAAGCTTCCGGTCGGTGTGAGTTTCAAAAGGTTATTCCTGGATTACCAGACATTGAACGGAGGGGATTTTGGGGCATTTAAAGATTATACAGATGGGTTTGAGTTTGGCGTCCACCTGCCATTGTCACAGCATTTCATGGTTAATATCCCGGTCAAGATAGGATTGGGAAATGAAGGGAACGAAATCGTCAACGATCATATCCTTGGCCTGGATGCACAAATTCACTACTATCCGATCGCGAACCCTAAAGTATTTAAGCCATACCTATTGGCAGGCGTTGGTGGCGTTTGGCGCGGCCAGGATAGTGTCAACCTGCAGACACCGGTCGGTGTTGGACTGGACGTAAAAATTGCGAAGTATGCATATTTCAATTTGCAATCTGAATACAGATGGAGTAGTGCCGAAGGAAATAGCAATTTTAATCACGGCATCGGGTTTAAATACTTTTTTGGTAAAAAGGAAATGGATACTATTCCGGTTATCGTACCTGTCATCATTCCACCGATGGATACAGATCAGGATGGAATATTGGATGATGTCGATGAATGTCCTACTTTATTTGGCCTTGCGGCATTTGCAGGTTGCCCTGATACAGATGGAGATGGGGTTCAGGATACACGTGATGAATGTCCTACAGTAGCTGGTCTTCTGGAATTACAAGGATGCCCCGATGGTGATGGAGATGGCGTGAGGGATGGTGATGATCTATGTCCTACTGTGCCTGGAGTAGCTGTGTTCAGCGGATGTCCTGATACAGATGGCGATGGTATTGAAGACAGCAAGGATAATTGCCCAACTGTTAAAGGTATTCCTGCTTTCGTTGGATGTCCTGACACGGATGGAGATGGTACAGAAGACAGCAAGGACAGATGTCCAAAGACATATGGCCCGATTTCAAATCTTGGATGTCCTGTGATCGAAGCTGCAGACAAGGAAGTACTGACCTTTGCTATGAAAGCAGTTCAGTTTCAGTTGGGCAAAGCCACGCTTGTACCTGAAAGTAATACCGTCCTCAATCAGATTGCCAATATCATGAAAAAATATCCTGATTATAATCTGAGCATCGATGGTCATACCGATAATACAGGTTCAGCTGAAGTGAATAAGAAATTATCACTCGCAAGAGCAAAAGCTTGCTACGATTATCTTGCAGCTCACGGTGTTGCCGCAAACCGCATGACGTATGAAGGCTTCGGCCCATCAAAACCGATCGCAGACAACAGCACGTATACGGGTAGAACACTTAACAGGCGCGTAGAATTTAACCTGGCTCCAAGCGGAAATTAATCTATCTGATACCCTGGGTATCCAACCACCGTTGATATCTCCTGGCGTTTTCATTATGCGCAGGAAGAGTAGTGGCATAAGCATGTCCTGGTCCGTCCTCTATAGGCCTCGCACAGAAGTATAGGTAATCATGAGACTCCCTGTTCAACACTGCATCGATAGACGCTAGTCCAGGCATAAATATTGGTCCTGGCGGCAAGCCCAGGTTTCTGTACGTATTGTATGGAGAAACTACATCAAGGTGTCCATACATAATACGCCTGATCGTGAAATCTCCTACTGCAAAAACAATTGTTGGATCTGCCTGTAATGGAATGCTATCTCTCAGCCTGTTGAGGTAAACGCCGGCCATCCTTGTTTTCTCAGGATTGTAGTTTGTCTCTTTCTCGATGATCGATGCAAGTGTGTAGACCTCCTCAGGTGTTAGGCCGATCGCTTTAGCTTTGGTTTTCCTTTCTTCAGTCCAGAATCGATCATATTCCTTCAGCATTCTTTTACAAAACTCCTCCGGTGTGATTGTCCAGTAAAATTCATACGTGTTTGGAATGAATCGTGTCAGCCTGGTCTCCGGCTTTGTGCCGGCCATGGTATCAAATTGCTGGTCCAGGTATTGAACAAGCTCAAGAGAGTCAAAAGAAAGCTTCGCAGCGACTCTTCCACACATCTGATCTATCGTCCGTACATTTTGAATCGTCAATGTAAGAGGAGTTTGCTTGCCACTCCTTAACAGCGATATGATGGCTCTATTGCTGGATGGAATGGTAAGCACGTATCGCCCTTTACGAATAGTGGCATCATTGTAATTCATTTTGTTGGCAGTCCATCGAAATGTCTTTTCATTTAATAGCTGCCCGTGAAGGATGAGGCTGTCTACTACATCCTCAAGGGTAGCATTGGCCGGTATCAATACCACTTTGTTTTCAAGTGTCTTTGGTGTATTGACAATAAATGCTTTGTGATAGAACTGGTAACCGTAGAATCCGCCTGCGAGAATAACCAGCAAGCCAAGAATGAGTAAGATACGTTTCAATGGACGATGAGTTATAGACTGGAATACCTGCAATTAATATTGTTCGTTTTCATTCGGGAAATCACCAGACCGCACATCCTGTACATATTCTCCCACAGCCTTGTGGATTTCATCATACAGGCTTAGATAACGACGTAAAAACCGTGGATGAAAATCATGTGTAAGACCTAACATATCATGAACGACCAAAACCTGTCCGTCCGTGCCTTGACCGGCGCCAATTCCTATCGTTGGTATGCCAAGTGACTTGCTGACTTCAGTAGCGAGTGCAGCAGGTATTTTCTCCAGGACGAGTGCAAAACAACCCAGTTCCTGAAGTAATAAGGAATCTCTCTTGAGTTTTTTGGCTTCCTCTTCCTCCTTTGCCCTGACCACGTAGGTTCCAAATTTATAGATGGATTGAGGTGTCAACCCAAGATGACCCATCACTGGAACTCCGGCGGACAATATCCTGCTTACGGATTCCCCGATTTCTTCCCCGCCTTCAAGTTTCACGGCATGCGCTCCTGATTCTTTCATGATCCGCACAGCCGATTCCAAAGCCAGCTTACTATTGCCCTGATAGCTGCCAAAAGGAAGGTCCACGACGACAAGTGCCTTTGATACAGCCCTTACAACAGAAGATGCATGGTAGATCATCTGGTCCAGTGTAATAGGCAAGGTTGTTTCATGTCCAGCCATCACATTGGAAGCACTATCGCCCACCAGGATTATATCAATCCCTGCGTCATCAAGGATGCGGGCCATAGAAAAATCGTAGCCTGTGAGCATTGCAATCTTTTCTCCGGCCTCCTTCATCTCCTGGATGGTATGGGTCGTTATTCGCTTGGCTTTGCTGTGAACGGACATAAGCTTTAGATTAAAATTGATGTGATTCAAAAACAGGCTTCAAAGATAAAAGCAGGATACCAAAGAGAGGTCTTTTGACGGAAGGCTTTCAAATCTCTTTATTTCATTGGATAGGAAGGGATATTACCCTATTTTCGCCCCATGAAATGGATTTTGGGACTCATTTGTATCGGTTTTCTCTTTACAGCATGTGATAATACGTTGGTCGTGACCGACAAATGGAAAGATATTCCGATCGTTTGGGGCTTTTTGTCTAAAAGCGATACCGCCCACTATATCCGTGTAGAAAAGGCTTTCCTGGATCCAAATACTTCAGCCTATACCATTGCCCGCATCCCTGATTCCCTTTATTATGAAAACGCGGTAGTTACCTTAAAGAGAATTGCCAGCGGACAAGTTTTCACACTGACAAGGGTCAAGGGAGAAGACGAAGGCTATCCCAGAGATTCCGGGATATTTGCTGAAACCCCCAATTACCTATACAAGATTAAAGCAAATGTGATCGCCCTTGTCGCAGGTGACAAATATGAGTTTTCCCTTCAACGTGAGGGTGAGTTAGCACCTGTAACCGCAGAGACCATTATTCTGCCTCCGGCTAAATTGCGGAATCCAAACCCGGGTTCTCTTTTGGCTTTTAAAGTAGGATCCCCTTTTACTTTTGCATGGGAGGTAGTTCCTGATGCAGGTGTATATGATCTCCAGATGCAGTTCCATTACAGTGAAAAATCACCATCCACCGGAAATATTTTTGTTCCATTAACAGTCAAGTGGACTTTGGCAGAAGGTATCCGGAACCCTGAAACTTCCGGGAACCCAGGCTATAAAATGGTTGATGGAGCAGAATTTTATAACACTCTCGCAGCCAACATTGATGTAGATCCGGATGCGACAAGAGTATTTCAAAGTATAGATATCATCGTTTGGTGTGGAGGGGAAGAGCTTCTCCAGTACAATATCACCCTTGGAGCCAATGGCGGTATTACAGGCACCCAAGATGCCCCTCAATATACCAACCTCTCAGAAGGCAGGGGGATTTTTACTTCACGCAATGTGTCAAATAACGTCGGGTTCGGTCTTACTAATCAGGCACTTGAGGAGTTAAGGAACGGAGATATTACCGGGGATCTCAATTTCCAATAAGTCCAACTTTTACATATTTACCTTGAGGGATATCACCTATCCCGGCTTCTGCCTATTTGTCAGTTTTTTTGTCTTTTCCTGTCAATTCGTGATCTGGAATTCCTGTTTTGTCATATAAAAATGAACATAACACGCATGGCATAAGGCTTGATCAGTGGAATGAAACGAATTAAATCAGGTTTAAGAAATTAAAAAAAACACTAGTATGGGTAAAATAATCGGAATCGACCTGGGTACAACCAATTCCTGCGTAGCAGTTATTGAGGGTAGTGAGCCTTCAGTAATTTCTAACGATGAAGGAAGAAGAACCACCCCGTCGATAGTAGCATTTTTAGATAACGGTGAACGTAAAGTTGGAGATCCTGCTAAAAGGCAGGCCATCACCAACGCACGCAGGACCGTTTACTCCATTAAACGTTTCATGGGTTCACGATTTAGTGAAGTCACCAAGGAAGCTTCCCGCGTGACATATCCTGTCAAAGGCGGACCAAATGATACGGTAAAGGTGGACATTGATGGTCGTCAATACACCCCACAGGAAATATCTGCTATCATCCTTCAGAAAATGAAGAAGGTAGCCGAAGATTATCTGGGTCAGGATGTAACGGATGCAGTGATCACTGTCCCGGCATATTTCAATGACTCTCAACGTCAGGCCACTAAAGAAGCAGGCGAAATCGCCGGACTCAATGTACGCCGGATCATCAACGAACCTACCGCAGCCGCTCTTGCTTACGGTCTTGATAAGAAACACAAGGACATGACAATTGCAGTCTATGACCTTGGAGGAGGAACATTTGATATCTCCATCCTGGAATTGGGTGATGGTGTGTTTGAAGTAAAATCAACCAATGGTGATACACACCTTGGCGGTGATGACTTCGACCAGGAAATCATTGACTGGCTGGCAGAAGAATTTAAAAAGCAGGAAGCGATTGATTTGAGGAAAGATCCTATGGCTCTTCAGCGCCTCAAAGAAGCAGCAGAACGCGCTAAAATCGAACTATCTACCAGTGCAGAGACCAGCATTACGCTGCCTTATGTAACTGCAGTAGATGGTGTGCCAAAACACCTTGATACCAAATTGACAAAAGCAAAGTTTGAACAACTCTGTGCTGATCTTGTACAACGCACGTTGCGTCCATGTGAAGATGCACTTCGTGATGCAGGAAAGAGCAAAGCAGACATAGATGAAATTATCCTTGTCGGTGGTTCTACCCGTATCCCGCGCATCCAGGCTGCTGTTGAAGAGTTCTTCGGTAAAAAGCCAAGCAAGGGTGTAAATCCTGATGAAGTAGTAGCTATTGGAGCTGCGATTCAGGGTGGAGTCTTGAGTGGAGATGTTCAGGATGTGTTGTTGCTTGATGTAACACCACTGTCAATGGGTATCGAAACGATGGGTGGTATCTATGATGTCGTGATTGAATCGAATAGCACGATTCCTACAAAGAAATCAAAAGTATATTCGACTGCATCCGACAATCAACCTTCTGTAGAAATTCATATTCTCCAGGGTGAGCGTAAGATGGCCAGGGACAACAGGCCGGTGGGAAGGTTTATCCTTGACGGCATACCACCTGCACCAAGAGGCATGCCTCAGGTCGAAGTGACCTTTGATATCGACGCCAATGGTATCCTCAATGTATCTGCAAAGGATAAAGGCACGGGTAAACAACAATCTATCCGCATCGAAGCGAGCACAGGCTTATCAAAAGAAGAAGTAGCACGCATGAAAGCGGAAGCAGAAATGAATGCAGAAACTGACCGTATCGCTCGAGAAGAAGCCGAGAAAGTCAATAATGCTGATGCCCTGATCTTCCAGACAGAGAAACAGTTGAAGGAGTATGGTGACAAGATTCCAGCAGATAAAAGAGCTGCCATCGATTCAGCACTCGCACAGTTGAAATCAGCCCATGAGTCCAGGGATGTAAACCGGATCGACCCTGCATTGGAAAGTCTCAATGCCGCATGGCAAGCTGCAAGCCAGGATTTATACCAGGCACAGCAAGCTTCAGGCGCAGACAACGCGGGAGAGGACCATGGTAATGCTTCAGGTTCTTCAAATGGTAAGAGCCAGGAAGGTGATGTAACTGATGTGGAGTTTGAAGAGATGGACAATAACAAAAACTAATCT
>JAGOIB010000021.1:2670-8401 GCA_017995875.1 Saprospiraceae bacterium | reverse complement strand
TGGTTTGCAGCAATCAATATTTTGCGCGTAAGGATTTCTACGATGGTGTGTTGAATACTTGCGCA
The DNA here is from genome assembly GCA_017995875.1 of Saprospiraceae bacterium. The sequence continues at coordinate 8,336 of JAGOIB010000021.1, read as the reverse complement.
AATATCATTGAGATGGTTTTTGATGAAATCAGGATCTTTTTTCACCTGATCCCTGATGAAATAGAGGATAGATGTTTTCAATCCGCTAAAACTAAAATTGAGGCCCTCTACTTGTGGAATGGGAAAGGTATAAACAGGTTTTCCTTCCCTCGCTAATTTATCCATCATTGGACCTGCCGGATAGGGGAGTCCAAGTATTTTGCCGGATTTATCAAAAGCCTCTCCTGCTGCATCATCCAATGTATTTCCCAATACCTCCATATCTGTATAACCTCTTACCAGTACGATTTGGGTATGGCCACCTGAAACCGTCAGGCATAAAAATGGGAAGGTAGGCTTTGGATCATCGATAAAATGGGAAAGTACATGCGCCCGCATATGATTGATGGAGATAAAGGGTATAGAAAGACTGAAGGCCATTGCCTTAGCGAAACTAAGCCCAACGGTCAGCGACCCCATAAGGCCCGGCCCGGCTGTGCAGGCAATCGCATCCACTTGACTGGGACTCACCTTTGCTTGTTTGAGCGCTGCATCAACCACAATCGATATATTTTCCTGATGCATCCTTGATGCTACTTCAGGCACAATACCCCCATATTGAGCATGTATAGCCTGGCTGGCCACTAAATTGCTCAGCATCTTCCCATCCATTATAACCGCCGCAGATGTATCATCACAAGATGTCTCAATAGCCAAAATGCAGGATTTACCATCAACCATGGCCCAAAAGTATCGTAAAGACATGATTTGGCGCGACTCAGTCTTCCTCACTCGGATTTATCGCGTCCCAATAGAATTTCTCCTTTCTCCTTTCTCCATACTCCTTTTCCCTTATCCCTTAACTATTAACTTCTAACTTCTAACTACTAACTTCTAACTTTCCTTATCATTGTTGGCTCGTTTTTTGAAGCATTTGAGCCCAGCGATCAAGAAAAAATGCCTGCACAAACCAATCCACCTGAACTGATTATCTCCTTATCGCGTGATAAGGTCAGGCTTCAGCTTATGGAGGAACCCACCACAGGAAGAGCATCGTGGGAATCTGAATTTCCGGTGTACAACACTTTTCTTGAAGATCATGTGTCCCTGGCACTGGACACTGCATTGCAGCAGAACCCATCCCTTGTGGAGCACTTTGACCACGTTGAAATCCTGTTGATTGACAGACCTAACATCTGCATTCCTCAGTATTACAAACACAATGGCATGCTTCAAGGCATAGCAGGTAAGTACCTGAGATTGCGTGCCGGGGATACCCTGACTACAGATAGTACGTCAGATGACACAGTTATTGCATATACCTTACCTACCGACACGATCAATGTGTTGCGTGAATATTATGCTAACATAGGCCAGGTGCATTTGACATCCGTTTTATGGACCGCCATTACCTTGCAGGAAAATACCGTTTCAAAAGACAGTACAGGACTATTTTTCTGCCTGTCAGGTAACACCTTATTAGTGTTAGGAGAAACAGCAGGCAAGCTTGCTTTTTCAAAGAGCTTTTATATCCAGGATCAGAGCGACCTCGCCTATTATGCCGTTGCTTGCAGCCGACTACTCAGGATGAAGCTAAACTGGTTGGTGTTGGTTGGTGACGAATCTCCATTATTTGAGATGCCACGTGTTCCAAATTTTGCGATCGATCGTCAGCTTAAACTTCCTGCGCTTCATTCGCTTATTGCCAGCCATCGGTCATGCGCATCATAGGCGGAGCATGGAAAGGCAGACGGTTACAAATCCCTTCTAAATCCTGGCCTGTAAGACCTACTACTGATTTTGCCCGTGAGGCTTTGTTCAACATACTTGACAACAGATTAGATTATGAACACATCAGTGCACTTGATTTATTTGGAGGTACAGGCATTCATTCTATAGAACTTGCCTCTCGTGGTTGTAAGGATATTACGTATGTCGATCGCTATCGTGACAGTGTAAAGTTTATGAACAGTTTTGTCAAGGAGTGGAACCTGCCGATTGAAGTCGTTGGAAGTGATGTATTAAAATTTATTTCAAAAACCACCCGGCAATGGGATTATATTTTTGCAGATCCACCTTACGACATGAACGGTATCCTTGAGTTCCCTTTAGCGGTCCTTCAGGCACCGGTATTGAAACCAAACGGTTTTTTTGTCCTGGAACATATTTCTAACAAAACATTCGACCATATCCCGGGTTTTATGGAGTCAAGGCACTACGGTCAAAGTGTATTCAGCTTTTTTGGTTCAGGATCGTAACTTTGCCCTCCGCTCATGACAGACATCACAAAAGAAATAGCAATAGCCGCTGCTGAAGCAGTGAAGGAGATTTACCAGGTGGAACTAGCATCCGGAGATCTGCTCATCACATCTACCAAGAAGGAACACAAGGGTGATTACACCCTGGTGACCTTTGCGATAGCCAAGGCACTCCGCCAGTCACCACCGCAGATTGCTGCCACGATTGGAGAGTATATCCAAAAATCACGCACTTGGATCAGTAGCACCGAAGTGGTGCAGGGATTCTTGAATATCGCTATTACACCTGAATATTGGTCATCTGTACTCAATGACATGCAGGCACAGCCTGATTTTTGGAAGCCTGTTTACCCGCGTGAAAAAATATTGGTGGAGTTTGCTTCTCCAAACACCAACAAACCCCTCCATCTTGGGCATATTCGAAATATTTTACTTGGATGGTCCATGTCAAAGATTTTCAGCGCATGCGGACATGATGTCAAGCGCGTTCAGATTGTCAATGACCGGGGTATTGCGATTTGCAAAAGTATGCTTGCATGGCAACGATTTGGTGAAGGCATGACACCGGAAAAAGCGGGAATTAAAAGTGATCACTTTGTTGGTGACTGGTATGTACGCTTTGAAAAGGAATTTTCTACAGAGTATAAAAGCTGGCAACAAGGAAGTGAAGCAAAAGAAATCTTAGCCAAACGTACCAAGCTGGATGTCAGTGAAGGTGATTTTTTTAAAGAATATAAAAACGTCTATTTTAATTTATATAGCAAGCTTGGCAAAGAAGCAAGAGAACTTCTATTGAAATGGGAGGATCATGATCCGGATACGATTGCACTTTGGAAAAAAATGAACGGATGGGTGTATGCAGGTTTTGAAGAGACGTATAAGAATCTGGGTGTTGATTTCACCAAGCTGTATTATGAAAGTGAAACCTACCTGCTAGGTAAGGATTTGATTGAAGATGGTTTGCAGCGAGGTGTATTTTATAAAAAAGATGATGGATCTGTATGGGTTGATCTTACCGAAGAAGGGCTGGACCATAAACTATTACTACGTAGTGATGGCACATCTGTCTATATGACCCAGGATCTTGGTACTGCACAAAAACGCTATGATGAGTTTGGCGCACAAAGAATGGTTTATGTAGTGGCAGATGAACAGAACTATCACTTCCAGGCACTCTTTGCCATCATGGCAAAACTCGGTGCCCCATACGCAAAGGGCCTGTATCACTTGTCGTATGGCATGGTTGACTTGCCTGAGGGTAAAATGAAGTCCAGAGAAGGAACGGTCATTGATGCGGATGATCTGATGGCAGAAGTGATAGGTGAGGCGAAACAAGCTGCAAAGGATCGCGACATGACAGATCAGGATATCATACGTCGTATCGGGATGGCTGCTTTAAAGTTTTTTATTATTAAAGTGGATCCACGCAAACGAATGACATTCGATCCAAAGGCATCCGTTGACTTGCATGGACAAACCGGACCTTATATCCAGAATGCGTATGTCCGAATCCAATCGATTCTGAGGAGAGCACCTGATGTTGAGCATAGTCATGAAGGGTATGTACTCAATGAGGATGAAAAGCTTTTACTCAATATGCTTGGCCAATGCCCCCAGATCATTGATGCAGCGGCAAGAGAATATAGCCCTGCGCATATCGCCAATTATGCCTATGCCCTGGCGAAGGAATATCATCGGTATTATCATGATGTGAAAGTGTTGCAGGCTGAATCTGAAGAGGCTAAAGCATTTCGGTTGATTCTTATTCGTTTGATAGGTAATGTGCTGCTACAAACGATGGACCTTTTGGGTATCGAAATGCCTGACAAGATGTAATCAAAGAATGTATGGAGGCTGCTCAGCAGTGTTGAATTAACAATTAATCATTTTAGTGTATAACAGGTATGGAAGAATCACGGTCACTGAATTTTATAGAAGAGTTTATCGAAGAGGACATTGCGAAAGCAAAGCATAACGGTCGCGTGCATACCCGATTCCCACCTGAACCTAATGGATATCTTCACATAGGCCATGCAAAGGCGATCTGTATCAACTTTGAAATGGCCAAGAAGTACGGAGGGAAAACCAACCTTCGATTTGATGATACCAATCCTGCTACAGAAGAAACAGAATATGTCAATGCCATCAAGGCAGATATTCACTGGCTTGGCTATGATTGGGAAGACAGGGAATATTATGCATCTGATTATTTCGATCAGTTGTATGAGTATGCCATGGACCTCATTCGCAACGGACTTGCCTATGTGGATGATAGTACGGTTGAAGAAATAGCAGCTCAAAAAGGAACACCAACTGAGCCTGGGAAACACAGTCCATATCGAAGCAGAACAGTTGAAGAAAATCTGGACCTGTTTGTTCGTATGAAGGATGGAGAATTTCCTGATGGAGCACGCGTGTTACGTGCTAAGGTGGATATGGCTTCACCCAACATGCATATGCGGGATCCTGTTATCTATCGTATCAAACGTCAGCATCATCACAGGACTGGTGATAAATGGTGTATTTACCCGATGTATGATTTTGCGCATGGCCAGAGTGATAGCATAGAGGGAATCACACATTCGTTGTGTTCGCTTGAGTTTACGCACCATCGTCCTTTGTACGATTGGTTTATCCAACATCTTGGCATTTTCCCAAGCAGACAAATTGAGTTTGCACGGATGAATGTTACTTACATGATTACTTCCAAGCGGAGACTTTTGCAATTGGTCAATGAGGGATTAGTGACTGGATGGGATGACCCACGTATGCCCACCATTAGCGGAATGCGCAGAAGAGGCTATCCGCCTGCAGCCATACGTGTATTTTGTGATAAAGTAGGCGTCGCTAAGCGAGACAACTGGATTGAAGTAGAATTGCTGGAATCGTGTGTCCGCAATGAACTTAATCAAACTGCCCTGAGAAGAATGGCTGTGCTGAATCCGCTCAAATTGGTGATCACAAATTATCCTGAAGGCCAGACGGAAATGTTGCCTTCTGAAAACAATCCTGAAGATCCATCTACAGGACATCACGATATGCCATTCAGCCGTGAGATTTATATCGAACGTGAGGATTTTATGACAGACCCACCGAAGAAATACTTCAGACTTTCTCCCGGTGCAACTGTTCGACTCAAGAGCGCGTATATCATCACTTGTGATCAGGTTGTTCATAATGCCACCTCAGGCGAAATAGAGGCATTACATTGTACATACTATCCCGATTCAAAAAGTGGCTCCGATACTAGTGGTATCAAAGCTAAAGGAACCCTTCACTGGGTCAATGCAGCCACTGCAATGAAAGGTGAAGTGCGACTCTATGACAGATTATTTACCACCGAGAATCCGCTTGAAGAAGGTGTTGATTTTCTGAGCAAAGTCAATCCTGATTCCATGCGTGTTCTCAACGACGTCATGTTTGAACCTG
>JAGOIB010000021.1:0-2570 GCA_017995875.1 Saprospiraceae bacterium | reverse complement strand
TGCGCGGGAATGAAAATTGAAAAGGGATTTCATAGTATCAGAACTGCACAAAAATACCAATGCGCATGGGAGCGTGGGGATCATCATCGACCCTCGAACCAATATCGATGGATAAGTTATCATCGATGTCAAAATCCTTGAGATGGGCGTCCACGAACGCATCTATTCCATTGGCCAGCCATACCAGAGTAAATCCGACAATAGAAAGCTGACGTGCTTCATTGGCATCATCCCTCAATACCTTTAATTGGGAAGGATTAGTAATAAATTTTATGTCATCATCGCAGTTAGCACAAGGTTCACTGTAAGGAATGCCATCAATACTCGCTTCATAGGCTGACTTCAGGCATTGATATGATAAGGTGTTATAATGAACTAAGTAACCCATGCCACCCACTGCGCCCCATACAAAAGGAACGCGTATATAGCTTTTATTGTAAATCTGTCCTGCACCCGGAATGACAAGGCTCATCAACATAGATTTTCCGGGTCGGCCTTCAAAAAAAGATCCCTTTTTCTCCTTTTTGATCACTGTATCGATCACAATAGTATCCGTAGATACCTGGGCGTTTACCATTTGACTGGCAAAACACAAGGCAAGCATAACTATTATGAACGGTATTCTTTTCATCAGTTGATGTAACGAAATGCTACGGTTTTCGGTATGTTATTTTGCTGAATCAAGTTCATCCAGTAAATCCAGTACATAGTTTAGCTCTTTGTCGCTCTTGAATGGGATTCGTATGTGCCCACTTCCATCCTGCTGATACTGGACGTCCACTTTAACCCCGAGCATAGATCGGAGATGCTGCTCGATTCTGTTAATATCAGCAGACTTTGCTGTTTCACCTTTCTTCTTCGTGGGTTCCTCTTTTTTCTCTTTTCCTGAACTACTTCCTTGCTGGTATTTTGCTACGAGCTTTTCAGTATCCCTTACACTAAGGTCTTTGGAGGTTATTTCCCCCAGCACCATCAATTGGGCGCTGATATCTTCAAGCCCGGCAATCGATTTGGCATGTCCCATGCTGATCTCTTCTTTACGCAATGCCTGTTGTACTCTCGGAGGTAATTTTAGCAGTCTAAGAAAATTTGAAACAGTACTCCGCTGCTTTCCAACTCTTGTTGACAATTCTTCATGCGTGAGTTTGCATTCATCAATCAGGCGCTGCAAACTGAAAGCCATCTCCATAGCATTGAGATCTGCACGCTGAATATTCTCAACAATCGCCATCTCCAGCATCCCTTGATCATCTGCCAATCTGATGTATGCAGGAACTTGTTTGAGTCCTGCTTTTTGGGCCGCCCTCCATCGGCGTTCACCTGCAATCAACTGATATTTCCCTTCATGCAATCTGCGCAAAGTCAATGGCTGGATGATTCCATGTACACGGATCGATTGCGCTAACTCTTCGAGGGCCTGTTCATCAAAATCAGTCCTCGGCTGATATGGGTTTGCTTCTATTGCATCAATGGACACTTCCAGCGTTTCCCTCGACAACTCACGCAGTTCTTGCCCTGTAGGGGCCGTACCACGCTCTTCTATGTTGGTCAGCAAAGCACGGATACCTTTTCCGATTTGCAGTTTATTGGTCTCCTTTGACATGAGTTAAGTTAGCAGTTAAAAGTTAGCAGTTAGCAGTTAGAAGTGAGTAGTTTTTTAATCGTAAATCGTAAATCGTAAATTGTAAATTGTAAATTGTTTACCCCCTTTCAGGGGGCTAGGGAGCCAACCGTAAATCATCGTTGCGCCACAGCGTCATTATTTCTCTTCAGAAACTCCATCGCCAGTTGCATAAAATTCATACTTCCAGTACTCGCCGCATCATACATAATGACCGGAGCTTTCATGCTTGGTGATTCACTGATCTTGCTATTCCGGTGTATGATGGTTTGATACAATGGATCTGTCAGGTTTTGACGGACTTCTTCCAGGATCATATTGGCCAGACGTAACCTGCTGTCATACATGGTCATGATGATACCCTCTATCTTAAGATTGGGATTGAGGTGCTCTTTGACCAGCGTAATCGTATTTTTCAATTTCTGCAATCCTTCCAATGCATAGATTTCAGTCTGGATAGGAATGAGTACAGAATCAGAAGCGGTAAGTGCATTTACCGTAAGTAAGCCTAATGAGGGCATGCAATCGATGAGGATATAATCATAATCATTTCTGATTTTCTCCAACACGCCTTGAAGGATATACTCCCGTTTCATCCTTGATACCAGCTCCAATTCAGCGCCGACGAGATCGATATGAGAAGGTAGTATAAAAAGATTTGGCGTCGCTGTAGGAATGATTGCTTTCGAAGGATGCACATTATTGATGACACAATCATAGATCGTAGCCTGACCAGGTGTTGTTTCTATTCCCAGTCCGGAAGTACTGTTAGCCTGGGGATCGCCATCCACCAGCAATATCTTTTTCTCCAGGATGGCCAGACAGGCACCCATATTGATTGCCGTCGTGGTCTTCCCGACTCCTCCTTTCTGATTGGCAATGGCTATGATCTTTCCCAAAATGCGTAAACTTGATTTGAATAGTTGATGGTCAGAAGTACAAGCTTTCT
>JAGOIB010000123.1 GCA_017995875.1 Saprospiraceae bacterium | reverse complement strand
GCCAATTCCTGCATTTTTTCTTTTGCAAATTCCGGCCTTGGATTGGTAAACGAAAGATCACCGATAGAATGCATCGGCACTAGATGTATATGGGCATGCGGCACTTCCAGTCCTGCAACCATAACACCTATCCTGAGACATGGTACTTCTTCTCTCAATACACGTGCTACACGCTTAGCAAATACATGCATATGCGCGAGGTATTCATCATCCATATCGAAGATATAATCAACTTCCACTTTCGGAATCACCAGTGTGTGTCCGAATACAATGGGACGTATATCAAGGAAGGAAAGGCAACGATCGTCTTCCGCTACCTTATAGCAAGGGATCTCTCCGGATATAATTTTTGAAAATATCGTGGCCATATAGGTGGGCTAGAAAAAGATGTCCAGGATTTCGAAATGCATCTCACCGCCGGGAGTCTTGACGGTAGCAATTTCGCCAACTTTTTTACCCAGTAACCCACTGCCGATAGGACTACTCACTGAGATTTTACCTAGCTTAAGATTAGCTTCAGTCTCTGATACCAGATGGTATACCATCTCGGCTTTATTCTTTGTGTTACGTATTTTGACTTTAGACAGCACGGTCACTTTAGAGATGTCAAGCTGGGACTCGCTGATCACACGAGCGGCTGACCACACTTTCTCCAATTCAGAAATCTTGAGCTCGAGCATGCCTTGTGCTTCTTTGGCAGCATCATATTCAGCATTTTCAGAGAGATCACCTTTGTCTCTTGCTTCTGCAATAGCTCTGGAGGCTTCCTGGCGGCCTGTACTCCTCAATTCTTCGAGCTCTTCCTTCAAGCGGTTGTAACCCTCTTGGGTCATGTATTGAATGTCACTCATGATCTAAAAAATTAAATAGAAAATATTTGTTTTAATACCGGGGTCTTTAACTCCTGGTAGCGTTCATACAAAAGTCCGGATTCGTAGTACAGGTCTCTGCAGGTGGTTTTTGGTTTCTAGCTCAGACGAAAAAACGTTCCCTCCCGGTACCCCGGACGAGAACGTTTATATTTCTAAGGGGCAAAGATATGGAATTATCCCACCCAAATCAAGGCTTTACATTTTGTACCGGATACTGAAATTATGGGTTCCACTGAAAGGATTCGTAGCCAGATAGGCATAATCAATAGCAAAACGTCCGGCACCATCCTTTTTGGTAGGCACTTCGATCGTAGCTCCTGCGCATAGTCCGGAATAGATGTTATGCTGGGGATCACTATTAGGAACACCCATATCGTATCTATAACCACCCCTAACCATGAATTTTTCCATAAAGGCATATTCGACCCCAACACCTAACTGATCCACCGAGAAGCTATTGGCTGTAAAATTACCAACCACCGTAATCCTGTTTGGATTACCGGCATAGAAGTCATAGGAAAGACCAATATTCAACATCGAAGGCAATTCAAAACCTGCAGCCCTCTGCGTAACCGTAATCGGATACTGTGTTCCACCCTGTGGATTATTGGTAGGAAAAGAAAGCCCTTCACCGCTGAATTTCATTGGAGAACCCATATTGCGAAGGGAAGTACCAAACTTGAACTGGTCTTTAGCTCCTGCGACATATTGAACACCTGCATCTATGGCAATTCCGAATGCACCAACGTCGGCAATATTTTCAGAAATACCTCTAAGAAGAATACCCACAGATACTTTCTTATCAAAAGTATAGCTATAGGAAAGTCCGATATTGAAAAAACTTGGACTATAGGTAGCACCAGTGCCTTCAGGAGACCCTGTAGTAGTCACTTCGATGTCTCCAAAATCCATGGCTGTCAGTGATATCCCGAAGGCACCACTTTCACCCATTTTGGAAGCGAAGCCAAGACTGTTGAGGGTGATTCCACTTCCTTCAAATAGTCTTGTATGTGCTATAACGAATTCATTCTTGCCCATTCTTGATAGTCCGGCAATATTGATCTGCATAGCTTCAACTCCCGAAGCCATGGAGGTCGTCAAAGCATGAAGCCCGGCATTCCTGGCCCATGGGTTGAGGAGCAATTCGTATCCACCGGCTTCCCCCTGGCGGTCAGGATTACCTGCAAAGGCCACACCCGCACTGAGGAAACATGCGGTAATCAATAGGGTACGTAAATGTTTGTTCATACTCTTCTTTCTTTCAACATAGCTGGTTTAGAAAAAGTAATATCTTCTGTTTTGTTTATTGGTCCTTTATAATCCGCTTGGGTCAAACTGTCGACTTACCCCAAACCACTTGATCACCCTTTCACCCAAATCTTCTGCATCCACATGGATAAGATAAACACCGCTGGCAATTGGAATGCCTGCAAAATTCTTCAGGTTCCATTCAAGATCAGGAACGATTTGATTGACCGCTACCGGAGGAGTAGTCCTTGGCGGTGAATTTGGTTTACCAACTTCATTCCTGGTATACTGCCTGATAAATCTTCCATCCAATGAATAGATTGTCACTACACACTTAGCAGGAAGATTAGTGATCTTGACTGTATTGTCAAACGAAGATGATTCATATTCGCTATAGGCCAGATAAGGATTTGGCACGACGTTGATTTCAGCAAGAGCATCCGGAATTTCATCCGGCGTCAACGCAACCGGAGACACACCTTCAAATTTAACCTTGTACGTAGGATACTTATTAAATTGACCATTGCCTTCTGCACGCTGATAAGGATTATCCACCCGCAGTTTGACGATGACATCATTTGGAATCAGACCTTCATTGAGTGGTAACAAGGAGATGGTTGGATCATCCACCAATAAAGGGATGGCTGCCCAGGTAATCTTAGCTAGAGCACGTGCTTTGATGACACCCGTCTTATCTATATCCTTTCGTAAGGCAGCACCTTCATCATACTTTGTACGCATGACGTATACATACTGCTGGCCACCGCAATAGGTTTCCAATGGTGTTAGCTGACCGTTAGAGGTTAATATAAGCTGGCTGCCTGGATTCCAGATCATGTCATAGGCTTCATTGCCCAATCCTAATGCCTGGGATACCGTTTGCTCACCAATGAAATCTCCATAGGCAGAATTCTCTCCAAAGAATATGTTCAATCTTTCTCCGGTTTCAACATCAACTGCATAGCCAGGGAACCAACCCATACCAGTGAGGGCATTTCCACTGCCATCCTTGGCTCCGTCAGGATCAGGATATCCATCTCCATTGCCATCGAATTTTCCGACAGATGGCCTTGAACGAGCCTGGAAGCTCTTTTTGTTTCCTTCTGTTTTGAGAGCAAGAAATGGATCAGGATCGGTATAATAGGCATTTCCTGTTTCTACGACTACACATCTGCTCCATTTAGAGGTATCAGAGGTCAGGATGATATCCACATTGTTTTGTGATTGCAGTACACCTCCAAATTGCTCACTTTGTACGGCAGATCCTGAAGGATCTAACCATCCCGGCGTGACGACAAATCCAAGTGGGTTTTCAGCAGGTTCGTCCTTTGACCATTCACAAAGAATGAAAGGAACAAATGGTGCAAAGTCAGAGAAGGCCCCTTTAGGATCCAATGGGAAATTTGGATATTCAGGAAGTTCAGTTTGCACATAATTGAATATCGGTGCTCCTGCAAGGTCATCAGGAACATACGTCAGCCATTGTGGTTTTGAAGGATCCAGATAGTTAACTGAATAACCAATCGTTCCATTAGAATCATCGGCTTTGTCACCGGCATCATCTGATTGACCAACGAATACTGATATACCGAGTTCAGCTATGAGTTGCTCGTTGAGTTGAGCAATTGATTTTTCCGATGTATAAATCTTGCTCGGGTCATTTATATTATAGAATACCCATCCTGTTCCGGCGGAGAGGGTATCCTCATCAGATGGCATTGGGTCTACAAATTTGAGAATATACTCACCATCTTCTACAACCAGTGGATTGAACACCTGCACTCTCACAGGAGCACCACCAGGTGCATAAACAACCTCACCACCTGTAGTATTATTGAATATGGTATCATATTGCCCTTCTGCCAGTTCAAGGAAATTTTCACCTGCACCAACTCCTTCGAGGCGTGTTACAACAGGACCTTCCCCATACATACCATTGATCTTACGATAGGTCTGTGGGTGAGGTAGTGGGTCATACGTCTTGATATTTGCCCGGCCTTCAAGATAGGGTTTACGTTGTCCAATCAGTGAAGCAGGATCAAATGGTGCATATTCATTATAAGCATAAGCTATAGCTGTATAATAATAATGTTTATGGTTGACCAGGCGTCTGTCTTCAGAAGCAAACTGATCTTCTTTAATCTGGAAAGTATGTTTTAGTCCGCCATCGGCACCCTGGATTTGTTCGATTGGTACCCAAACATCTATATTATTAGGACCTTTGACTGTTGTCCAGTTATACAATGTTGATACGCCATTATTCTTATCTACCTGGAAGACTAATCTAGCTTTAGAAACATCTTCAAGTTCACCGGTAGTAACATTACCATTCAATAACTGATATACGAGATAACCTTCAAAAACGTAATTACTATCAGGTTCACCTTCTGGTATTTCAAGACCTGGTTTAGCATATAGTTCGTTTGCATTATTAGATGTCTTAGGGTCATTGCTGAGTACCATGATCAATTCACGATCTAATTCAATCCAATCCAAATCAGGAGCATCAGGTCCATCAGGGAGAATAAAGCAATTATTAAACAAAGCTTGAGCCAGATCGTCAGCTGCCCGAAGTTCATCCAATTCAGGGCAAGGATATGTCTGATTAGGCACCCAGACCACACCAATGATAAGCTCGTTGATAGCTCCGGGATCCAAACGGAAAGGACCGGTGGCTTGAACTGTTCTTGGGTCCATTTTGCCAAGGGATGCTGAACACATCGACCAGTCAGCCTGATCACTTGGATCTCCTGTGAATGCGTAGTCAATATCTAACCCACCTCCAACATTATATCCACTTCCACCAAATGTGTAAGGTGTACCATCACGCCATGATCCTGATAAGTAACGATAGAATTCTATAGAAGTCTGTGGATCCCACATCGCACCAGGCCATGAGCCTGCACCTTGACGAACGTGATATGTAAATGAAGACATCCCAAGCTCTTGTCTATGGTCAACTTCAAGAATGAAAAGTGTATCATTCCCTGGGATGTATGTGGTGTCATAAATAAAAGGATACTCCTGCTTGTCTAATAAAATCGGATCTCCAATACGGAATGTATCCGATTGTCTGACTGGGGCTAATGGGCCTCTGAAATAATCCACACCGAGAATCGGTACTTCATCACAATAGGTAGTACCACCACCCGTAGAACAATCACATCCTGCATCACCATCAAGTTCATCCTGATTGTATACATACATCAGACTCCTGCTTGTATCACTGCCGATAAAGTCGTCTTCAGAGCATCCGAGATCAGGATCCACCCACATTCCGAAAAAGGTACTATCAATAGCAGATACTGCTCTGTTGATAAGCTTGTAACGATAAAAGGTCATGTCATTGATCTGGTCATTGGTAGCATACCCAAAGCCTTGAACCTGAACTTCCATACGAATTGGAGATCCATTTGTGTTCGTGTGGGTATTACCGGCATCATTATAAACCCAGAAAACGATTTCATCAGGGAAATTACTCTCTGTAGGGCAGCCTTTTACCTCAATAGCCGGATAATCACCATTACATGGATCATAACTATTGTCACCATCGGCATCAAAGAAAGCACCTAATCCTTGTGTATCATTCGGAAGATCAAAATCATAGTATTGGCTCCAGTAAGGATTCCCCCTGGCAGGGTATTTTTTCAGGTCTTCGGGTACAGTTTCACAATTAAAAGGAATGTTCTGTGCTTCAGCTTCAGCAAAGGCACGAATATGACTGCGTATGTCTACACCCTTGACGATAAAGAAACGATCCCAGTTCAAACAAGTATCTGATCCCGTTGTACCAATCGAGGATAATGGACCAGGCCAGAAGTCATCAAAGAATGAATTGCCTTGTTTGCGATATGTCTGTGCAGCAATTTTGAGATTACCAGCATCATCAAAACCACCGAGCCAAACGGCACCGGCGAAAAGGGATGATACGCCAGGAACGCCTAACGCCGGATCAACCTTTGGTACGATGTATTGACCGTCCTCAAGGTCCCACCACATATCACCTCCGTTGAGAAGCCTTGCCCGCACATTGTTGATAGCGAGGTCATAGGACATCGTGGCAGATGCACAATCAGACCGTGGGTTGACTGGTTTATCAGATGGATTAATCCCTGGCCTTTTCTCGCCAGAATCTACATATGCATAGGAAAGCATTGATGAAAATAGCATCAAGCCTGCCAGGATAAGTCTCATTTGTCTTTTCATGTTACACTTACTTAATGAGCAATGGAATAAATACATGTGAAATACATTCAAAATTAAAACTGAAGTGATGC
>JAGOIB010000122.1 GCA_017995875.1 Saprospiraceae bacterium | reverse complement strand
AAAACACGTCTTCTCCACCTGACATTTCTTCGCTCCGTTTTATCTATCATTTTCAATCAACGGGTAACTGGATTGAAAAAACAACAGCCACATTCAACACACTCATTGCCGATCTTCAGGAATGGAATGCAAATGGATTTGAAACGTCAGCTTTTTTCAGCCAGTGCACCTTGACACTCGAAGCGGATCAGGATTATTTCAAACAAATCATTCAGACGAGATCCCTTCATGTGCTTTGGCAAAACCTAAATATGTATTACTGCAAAGACGTCCAATTAGTTGATGGCCGGTATTTAGAGACCCATATTGGGCAAAAGAAAGATGAGAAACCTGATCTTTTCCTGGTCCGGGCATCGATGTCAGCATTAGCTGCTTCACTGGCAGGCGCAGGGGCTGTTTGTATCCATCATTCTATAGAAGAGAGCACCCCTTTGTTCTACCAAAGAATCAACAGGAATATTCATCACTTGCTTGAATTGGAAAGCGGGATGTACAAAGGGACCGATCCGTTGGCCGGGGCCTTTAGTATGGATTTTCATATTAAACGATGGGTCACAAGAATATGGGACGGCCTGAACCTTGGAAAATAAAGGTGAGCGGTTGGATGTCTGGAATTTCTGCCACCGGGACAGTGAATCACTGAATAGAGTTCCGCCCACCTTATTTGTGTACTCTATAAAACAAATGAACCCCGTTTATCCATAGCCGACCCTTATCAAAGCGTTAAGGGCACAAATGAAGCCTATTAACGTTTTAACTTAATCATTTTAACATTTTAAACTATTGGTTATCAGGTGTATACAATTTAATTTTTAAATATATATCTTTATCCCTCAATCCGTCATCTGTTTAAAATGGATAAAAAGGCATCTTTCTTATTCGAGAAAATCTCCGGGGGCGATCGTGTCGCTCTTGGAAAAGCTATCACTTTGGTAGAAAGTGATAAGGAAACAGATAGAAACGATGCCATCCAACTGCTCGCACTTTGCGAAACAAGTCTAAAAGTGAATGATAAATCGATTCGTTTTGCGATAAGCGGTTCTCCTGGTGTAGGTAAAAGCACATTGATTGAAACAATTGGACTAAAAGCCATAGCACATGGCCATAAAGTAGGTGTCATCACTATAGATCCATCCAGCTCAATCAGTCATGGCAGTATACTTGGAGACAAATCCAGGATGACTGAACTCTCGACATCAAAGAATGCTTTTATTCGTTCAACTGCTGCCGGTTCAGTGTTGGGAGGCATGGGCAGAAGAACATACGAAATGATGACATTGGTTGCCGCTGCCGGATATGACCTTATCTTTGTTGAGACGGTAGGTGTGGGCCAATCGGAACATATGGCCTGGCAAATGACAGACGGGTTTATTCTGGTCCTCCAACCAGGAGGTGGAGATGAACTCCAGGGTATCAAGCGAGGCATAACAGAGTTGGCAGACATAATCCTGGTGAATAAAGCTGACGGCGAAATGGAAGGTCTTGCGCAAATAGCCAAGGGTCAATATCAAAATGCCCTTCACTATTTTTCGTCGCTCCGGGAAGGCTGGGAACCTAAAATTGCAACTTGTTCAGCATTAAAAGACACCGGGATAGATGATGTTTGGGACATTCTTCGTTTATATCAAACCACCAGGCTATCAAAAGGGCTTTTGAAAGAAGCTAGAAACAATCAAAAATTGTTTTGGCTGACCTGGTCACTGGGCATCACCGCTAACCAATTGCTCATGAATCACCCTGCGGTCAAACATCAAGTTGAAAAAGCAAACGAAACGTTGAGGGGAAAGGATGTTTCACTTTTCCTGACCGAATTCGAGATTGAAAACACAATGAAGGATCTATTGAACCCTCTTTCATCAAAAGAAATACATTAATTCGATTATGAAAATTTATGTTTTGGCAGTGGCATGTGTGGTTTTCGTCTCCATGGCAGAAAATGGAAGCAAGTATCCAATCAGTGAATTTAATTCACCGGTCAACCGTGAATTTAAGCTCTCCGGCACTTTTGGTGAACTAAGAACCAATCACTTTCATGCAGGCCTTGACATCAAATCATCCAACGGTATTGCAGGTGATCCTGTATATGCTTCTTATGATGGTTATATCAGCAGGATTAAAGTGGAAGAATTTGGCTATGGAAATGTGTTGTATGTAGATCATCCAAATGGATTTACCACAGTATATGCGCACCTTGACCGCTTCGCTCCTGAAATAGAACAGTTTGTAAAAGATGCTCAATATAAAACCGAGTCGTTTGAAGTCGACCTTGAACCAGCCAAAGGCAAGTTTCCTGTAACACAAAAACAGCAGCTCGGCATAATGGGCAACACTGGCTCCTCTTATGGTGCTCATCTTCATTTTGAAATTCGGCATACCGATAACCAGGTTCCTATCAACCCTTTGCATTTTGGATTTGATGTATTCGATCAAAAGCCCCCGGTTGTCCAACAACTCATTGCATACGAATATGATCAGACAGGCCAATTGCTCCGGTCATATGTCATGCAGCCTGACTTTGTATCCCCGGGCCAGTACAAATTTGACCAACCTATTGAAACAGGTGTGCCAATGATTGCTTTTGGATTGAGAACCTATGACATTCAGGATGGTGCATCAAATCAGAATGGCGTCTACCGCATCCAATGCAATGTGGATGATGAACCTTCTTTTTCCTTTGCCATGGATGAAATTCCTTTTGAACAGGCACGGTATATCAATGCACACATTGATTATCAAAAGAAAGTTAATGAAGATAAATTCTTCCATCGTTGCCATCCATTGGAAGGAAATAAATTGAAGATTTATACAACCGGAGTGGATAGAGGAATGATTCATCTCAACGCCGAACAACCAAGACAAATAATACTGACAGCGTCTGACTACAATGGCAACAGCTCAACACTAACATTCCAGGTCGTACGCAATATGGACTTACTGACTAAAATCCCTTCTACTCCACCATACCAAACAATAGCGGGACCTGATGAAGTCAGTATCCTGTCTCAACCGGGGATTCAGGTAGTGTGGCCCAAGGGTTCATTCTATGAGAAGACCCCACTCAATATTGAGATGATTCCATCTGAAGGAGCAGGTAGTTTCAGTCCGAGTTATGCGCTTTCACCTGTGGATGCTCCTGTTCACTATTACTTTGATGTCAATATTGAAGGATTATCTGTTCCCGAGCGTCTCAGAGATAAAGTTTTTATTGCACGTTGCGAACCAAATGGCAGAATTGTCAATTGCGGTGGAAAATGGGTCGGGAACAATCTGACTACCGGCGTGCGTCAGTTGAGCACCTATGCAATTATGGCAGACACGATCCCACCTTCAATTTCTGTTTTACATTTTGGCCCGAAAATGACCGGATGGAACAGGATGGCGTTTAAAATTTCAGACAACTTCAACATAAAGGACCGTGGCCGGGACTTGCTTTATGATGCATGGGTTGATGGTAAATGGGTGCTCATGTCACTGGATGGCAAAACAGGTATACTCACACATCTTTTCGATGGTAGAATTCTTCCAGGTGAACATACGTTGGTGCTAAAGGTTACGGATGACAGAGGTAATGAAGGTGTGCTCGAAAAAACATTTACTTTGTAGCCAAGCAAAATCAACTGAACAATGCGCCGGACATGGACATCCCGTTTGAAAACCGGACAATCATCCCCCACCTTTAAGGCATTACTTCATGATGGCACCGAAATCACGTCAGCATCTCTCGACGGAAAAAGGGTAATCCTGTTTTTCTATAACCATGATGGATCCGAAACGTGTACCAATGAGGCAGTCAACATACGAGACCATTATGAACTGCTAACGCAAAAAGGATTTACTGTTTTCGGTGTGAGTGAGGACAGTATCAAAAAACACCAGAAGTTTATTGCCAAATACAATCTTCCGTATGGATTGATATCCGATGAAGGCAATGCGTTGGCAAAATTATTTGATATCTATGGCACGAAAGAATTCATGGGCCGGATAAGCGACGCTGTACATCGGACTACTTTTGTCATCGCTCCCAATGGAAAAATAGAAGCCATTATTCATCCGGTGGATTCTTCCAATCATACTTTTCAGATACTGACAGAGCTCAACTTATCTTGATAAATAACATGGTCCATTCTTATCAAACTTTAATCAGTGTTGATCAACTTTCAGCCATCATAACAGAGGCCTCCACAGTGATTTTGGATTGTCGTTATTACCTGGTCGACATTACCAAAGGTCGTAAGGAGTATCTGCAGCATCATATCCCCGGAGCCTTTTACATGGACATCGGATTGGATCTTTCATCTCCAGTTATCAAAGGCGTAACTGGGCGTCATCCACTACCCCATCCTGAAATCCTGGCTTCCGTGTTGCGTGCGGCAGGAATGAATAATACCAATCAGGTGGTAGTATATGATCAATCGAACGGAGGATATGCTGCAAGGGCATGGTGGCTGCTCAAATGGCTGGGGCATAAAAATGTCGCCTTGCTGGATGGTGGTTTTGCATCATGGAAATCAAAACAATTACCACTCGATAATCAATGGCCTGCTCCAAAGCAAGGTACATTTCAGTTTCAACTTCGAGACGAACTCACAACCACTGTTGATGAAATAGCAAAACGTAAAGAAAGGATAATAGATAGCCGCGAATACAAACGTTATACAGGAGAATCCGAGCCAATCGATCCAATAGCAGGTCATATACCTGGTGCAGTCTGCATTCCATATGTAGATAATACAGATGAAAATGGCCTCTGGAAATCACCTGATGTATTGAGATCGAAATTTGAAGTGGTTTCATCTGGCATGACAAATCCTGTTTTCTATTGTGGATCAGGCGTAACTGCCTGCCATAACATCCTTGCGTACAAGATAGCAACAGGTGAGGATGCGAGGCTTTATCCAGGTAGCTGGAGCGAATGGATAAACTATTATCCCGCGGTGACAGGTGAAGAATAAAACCATCTATACCCCCTGATTTTTATATTTTTGACCCCTGCCGGTTGTCAAAATCCCCGGCGGCCAGACCTGAAGAATGAAGAACAGCTACTTTGACCTCATTCAGCAGACCTATTACTTCCCACAGGAAGGATTTGATCTGCACAATGGAGATTTAAGTTTTCACGGTATTTCCCTTAAATACCTGATTGACAAATACGGTACCCCTTTCAAACTAACCTATCTTCCTAAGATAGGTGACCAAATCAAGAAGGCTAAAAACTGGTTTAACCGCTCGATGAAAAACCAGCATTACCAGGGAAAATACCGGTACTGTTACTGCACCAAATGCTGTCACTTCAGCCATGTGATCAAAAAAGCACTCGAACACGATGTTGACCTCGAGACATCCTCTGCGTTTGACATCGATCTTATCGTGAGCCTATATCGCAGTGGAAACATCGACCAGAGTATCAACCTGATCCATAATGGTTACAAAACAGACCGCTACCTTGATGGTATAGCACAATTGCATGAAATGGGCTTTGAGAATTCCATTCCAATCCTGGATAATACAGCTGAACTCGATCAACTGCTGGAACGGATCAAAGGGAACCTGAAAGTCGGCATACGTGTAGCTATTGAACAAGAACCACAAAGTGCCTATTACACGTCAAGATTGGGGATACGGCCAACCGAAGTCATCAAATACTACAAAGAAAAAATTGCAAGGAAGAAAAGAGTCCAGGTGACGATGTTGCATTTGTTTGTAGATACCGGTATCAGGGATACGCTTTATTATTGGGGAGAATTCAAGAAGGCATTGAAGATCTTTGCAGAACTCAAGAAGATTTGCCCTTCGCTCAATGCCATTAATATCGGTGGTGGATTTCCGATTAGTAATAATCTTTCCTTTGAGTATGATTACAAATACATGGTGGATGAAATCATCAGCAACATCAAAGCTACCTGCGATCAGGAAGGCATTGATCACCCGGATATCTACACCGAATTTGGAAAATATACAGTGGGTGAAAGCGGTGCTACCATCTTTACCGTACTGGAGCAAAAACAACAAAATGATTCTGAGCTCTGGTATCTGATTGACAACAGCCTGATGAACACTATCCCTGATTCCTGGGGCCTCAATGAGCGTTTCATTCTCTTGCCTGTCAATAAATGGAACAATGATTTTGCACGTGTGCATATCGGAGGTATCAGTTGCGATCATTCAGATTATTACAACTTTGAAGACCTTAATCAACAGGTCTTTTTACCAACGTTTAAGAATGAAGACACAGAGCCATTGTACATTGGCTTCTTTCACACAGGTGCATACCAGGACGCTATCAGCGGATATGGTGGTATCAAACATTGCCTCATTCCTTCTCCGCAACATATACTTGTAGACAGGGATGAAAAAGGAAATTTTATTGACACCCTCTGGCGTCCAGAGCAGCGACCGAATGAGATGCTGCAAATCCTGGGTTACGACAC
>JAGOIB010000121.1 GCA_017995875.1 Saprospiraceae bacterium | reverse complement strand
TTAACATGAGAATTTTTACCCCCCTACTTCTTGCAACCATCCTTGCTATTGGAAACCTTTCCGCAGAAGGAACACGCGAGCTTGCCCCAAATGGCTCCATTGATATCATGGGTAATACCACAACGGATATTGCCGCCCTGCATATCAATAATCCCAGCTACAATAATTTTGCCTCCTATGATAGCCCGGATCCCCAAAGCAGACTCTATATCCATGTGCGAAACCCTGCTACAGAATGCCTGTACGTTGGCTTCAACTGGGCTCATAATAATGTAACATCTCCCAATCCAGCCCGCATGGATTTTGAATACCGCATCAAGGATCCAAATGGAAATGTGGTATTCGGCCCGGTCGTTGTGACCCCCATTGAGGCTAATATCCAAAACTGGTCACAAGGTTTTAACGGCCCAATGCAGATTCACGGGGCCGGAGGATACGTAGCTACTCAAGTTACCTCCATCAACTTAAGTTCTCAGGGATGGACCGGCAAGGGTGATTATTATATCGAATTCCGGGATTTTGAAAATAATGATCTGCTGATCGATTTCTGGGACATCACTGTTGCTGATTGTTCAGGCCCATCGCCTGTTGAAAAACCAGGTCGCTTATGGTCATATAACTGGTCCATCTTTGCTATCAATGATTTTGGTTTTCCTTTCCGTCCCTTTAATGGAGCATTTTATGTTTGCGCTCCTGATCCGGACAATGACAACGCTTCTTTCGTCACCAAGATTAATTTCAATGGGAGTGGTTTCCAACCCGCAGCATTCAATGTAGCCTTCAACAGCTTCGGTATCCAGAATACCGGTGATGTCAACGAGGATCGCAAGAGTGTTGAAAACGTAAACGCCACAAAAGCAGAATATGCCATCTTCCTCAATGATCCCGTGGATATATGCGAGACAGCAAGTATTGGTGAAATATCCATCCTCGGTGTGGGCCGCTGCAATGGTGATGAGTATTGTATAAAATTTACAACATCTAAAGCAGGACAAGTTGATCTCCTGCTCGATTTTGATGGACCTGACAATATGTACACTCCTGGTACAGCAGACATCATTATTTCACGCACTGTTACCGCAGAGGAAGTCGGCATTCCAACCTGCGTATTTTGGAATGGACTGGATGGATTAGGTAATCCACTTTTCGAAGATGTTACCACGCAGATTCCTATAACCATTGCATTCGCACAGGGTATTTATCATTTTCCGATATACGATGCTGAACTTATGACCAATGGGTTTACCATCGCCTCTGTACGTCCTGTCGCCAGTGCCTCATTGCTTTTCTATGATGATTCCAATATCGGCGTTGTATCGGGTAGCGGTGAGCCTGCGATGCAATTGTCAGGATGTACTACACCTTGTCACCGGTGGACAAATTATACACAACCCAATATTCCCGGGTTTGGTAATCTGAATACAATCAATTCATGGTGGTTTTCACAACTCATCATACGCCAGGATGTTTTCTTCCTTCCATCATATTACGTATGCGAAATCGAAGGACCATCCCATTTCTGCCAGGGTGGAACCTCTCAGCTAACCTTCAAACCAGAAGTGTTTCCTCCAGGTGCAGAAGGCAATGAAATAGTCAGCACAGTTTGGACAGGTCCTGGTATCGTTGGTTCCACCACTGGTTCCGCTATCACCATAGAAAGTGCTGGTTCATATACTGTCAGTGTGCAATGGCTCTCCTCCCTGGGAGATACCTGCTCTACATCCTGCGAATATAATGTCATAACAGATCCTCCATTGACAGGTTCTATCGACACACTCATCATTGAAGGTGAAACAATAGTCATTAATGGAGAATCCTTTGATGAAGGTGGACAATTCACCCAGGAATTATCTGCGGCTAATGGATGCGACAGTATTCTCACCATTAACATCATCCTTCTCAGTACCATCATCCGCTATGATCTCGATGCATGTGAATCATTTATGAGTAATGGTTCCCACATGGATTATTCAGAATTTCTTCCTTCCTATCCACAACCATTGCCATGTGCCACCATCACGGCAGGTAATCTCTATCGTCCTAATCCTCAAGTCAACAAACACAGTTGCACACCAGGTGTTTTTGAATCACCAGGCATGTGTGTTACGACATTGGATGGATGTACCTATGTACCAGGTCATGAAAAATCAGTCATCATTGAAATCAATGTAACCCCTGATCCGGACACCGCAGTGCATTTGACAGGATTTTCGTTTTACCAGAAAGCGCCGCTCATGTACAACTGGATCAGCGGTGGTGCAGGTCCGAACAATTACCCGACATGGTTCAGGGTGCGCATATTGAAGAATGGGTCAGAGATTTATCTGACACCTGCTACACCTACGACACTGATGTGGACTGAAACAATTCTCGATTTTCTCGACGATGATCAGTTCCTCGTAAAAGACCCAACAACATTCAGGTTTGAATTACTGTCATATTGCCCGGTAGGTAATGGTGCAGCAGAATCTGTATGGGATCTTGATGAACTCAATATAGTTGCAAGTTGTGCTTCACTGAGTGGATTTAACAAGAGTATCTCCGGCAAAGTTATTACCGAGGGTGGCATTGTATTGCCGAATATTGAAATGCGTTTGTATGATGATCCATCACTAACCGAAAGCACTACAACAAATACAGACATTGATGGTAAATATGCATTTGCTGATCTTGCACCTGAGGTCGATTATTATGTTCGTGGATATGATAATACAGATTTTCTCAACGGGGTCAACACGCTCGACCTGATCCAGATTCAAAAACACCTGCTTGGCATCAAGCATTTTGATTCACCATACCAGTATATTGCTGCAGATGCCAACAAGAGCAATAGTGTGAGTGCGATTGACTTGATTGAATTTAGAAAACTAATACTTGGCATTTACACTGTATTGCCACGTAACACAAGCTGGAGATTTGGGATTGCCGGACAGGAGCTTGAAGCAGGTTATCCATGGTTGTTTAAGGAGACATATAGCATTGAATACCTTAGCGAGCACCTTACAGATATTGATTTTGTAGGAGTCAAGATAGGTGATGTCAATGGTGATGTTGAAGTGGATGCAACCTCTGTTTCAGTAGAGAAAAGAGGAAATGAAAAACTCCTGTTATCGATTGCTGATCAACAACTGATAGCTGGTGTGCCTGTCAAGGTGGATATCACCAGTGCGCAATGGAATGATGTTGCGGGAATACAATTTGCTCTTCGAATGATGGGCGGGGAAGTCCTTGACGTCCTTGCAGGAAGTCTTCCGATCGAGAAAATCAATTACACTATTTCACAGGAGGGCCTGCTGCGGTTGAGCTGGAATGGTATAGACAATAGTCATGCTGCCTCAGATGAGGTTTTGTTTAGCCTTATTGTTGTTTCCCGGAAAGATGGGTCTTTATCAGATTTGCTACAAATCCAGAAGGCGCAGCTTCATCCGGAAGCCTACATAGGTGAATCACTCGACAAGCAGGAAGTTGACCTTGAGATTACATCTACTGTATTGGCGTTTAGTCAAAACCGTTTATTCCAAAACGAACCCAATCCATTTTCTACCTCAACCATCATTCGTTTCCAACTAGAGCAATCAGGAGAGGCTACGATCAGGATATTCGATCTTTCAGGTCGCCTGATCACTGAACAGAAAGGAGATTTTACTAAAGGCATGAATGCTGTGGAGCTGACTGCAACACAACTGGGTATCAGCAATGGTATCCTCATCTGTCAGTTACAGGCAAGTGAATTTGTGGCGACACAAAGAATTGTGAGACAGTAAAAACGTAAGAGCGTAAGACCGTAAGGCGTGAATCAAAATTGTGAGTTGTGAATTGTGAGTTGTGAGTATTGATTCTAACTGGCGGTCACAGACCGCCCATCAATGATTATACAGTAGATACTGATTTGATATATTGATTTGAAGTCTGGAGACTTCAAATAGCGAAAGGTCAGGTGTCTGGAGTCTACAGTCTAAAAGAAATCGTCAATCGTCAATCGTCAATTGTCAATTGTAAACTGTCAATCGTGATTCAATAAGTATAGGTCTTCAGTTTTATCATTTATAGGGGTAATGCTCTATGCTCTATGCTCTCTGCCCTATGCTCTCTGCTCTCTGCTCTCTGCCTTTAGAATGACGAAGAAGTTTCCTTCCCATCACCCAGGTCATTGATTTAGTGACTCCATTCCCCGTATATTGGGTTTATGGTCAGAGGACTCAGTACAGCCGAAGCAAAGGCAAGATTAGAAGAAAGGGGATATAATGAACTGCCCTCTTCACGCCGGAAGAATATCTGGAGGATAGCGCTTGAGGTACTGCGGGAACCGATGTTCTTGTTGCTGATCAGTTGTGGTGTGCTTTACATCATGCTTGGCGATTACAGGGAGGGTATCATCATGCTCTCCACCATCTTTGTCATTATTTTCATCACCTTTTATCAATATCAGAAAACGGAAAGGGCGCTCGAGGCACTTAAAATGCTTGCTTCTCCACGCACCATGGTGATCAGGGATGGGATCGAAGTTCGAATTCCCGGAAGAGAAGTGGTGGTAGGGGATTGTATGGTGTTAAATGAAGGTGACCGGATTGCAGCTGACGGGGACCTGGAAGATTCCATACATCTTACAGTGGACGAATCGATGTTGACGGGAGAATCCATTCCTGTTGTCAAATCAAGCCAACAGGATTCTGCTGATAAGAAGGCGGCCGTGTATAGCGGGACACTTGTCGTAAAAGGCAAAGGATTGGCAACCGTGCGGCATACCGGCATTGATACTCAGTTTGGTAAAATTGGTATATCCTTAAAAAACATCGACCAGGGAGAAACACGCCTTCAAAAGGAAATAAGTGTGATGATCAGGTATTTTTTTCTGATCGGTGGAATCATCTGCATTGGCATTGTCATGCTTTTTTATTTTACCAGGGGTAATTTTATCCAATCCCTTCTCAATGGCCTTGCGGCAGCCATGTCTGTCTTGCCGGAAGAATTCCCTGTTGTGCTCACTATATTCATGGCCCTCGGAGCCTGGCATTTGTCCAAAAAAAATGTGTTGACCAGGAAGCCTTCAGCCATCGAATCGCTGGGCTCAGCGACGGTTTTGTGCAGCGATAAGACAGGAACCATCACGTTAAATAAAATGGAAGTCACCGCTGTTTACGACACCGGTACGATGTACGTAAAAACGGACTTTCCGCAAAAGCAACATTTGCTTTTCCCAATACTTTCGATTGCAAGCAAAGCCTCCCAGGATGGCTCCATTGATCCCATGGAAATCGCCATTCAAACGCTGCATGACAAGCTATCGACGGAGCCACCGAATGTATCAAGGCTGATCAGGGAATATGAATTCAGTCATGCATTTTTAGCGATGACCCGTGTCCACGAGAATGATATAGAGGATAGCTGTTCGGTTTCCGCCAAAGGTGCACCTGAAACGATTTTCAGTATTTGCAAAATGGATGACCAGGAAATGAAAAAACATCTGGAGGCTGTCCGAACCATGGCAGAAAGAGGATTACGTGTTTTAGCTGTTGCCAGTGCTTCCACGACCCGTCTCCTTCTTCCGGAAATGCAACACGAATTTGAATTTACGTTTAGAGGGCTGATAGGATTTGAAGATCCTATCCGGCCTGAAGTTCCGCAGGCAATCAGGGAATGCCACAACGCCGGCATAAAAGTGATCATGATCACCGGTGATTATCCGGTTACGGCAAGGAATATTGCTATGCAAACCGGACTGCCACCGCAAGGAAAAATGATCACGGGCGATGAATTGAAAGATATGGATGACACCCAATTGCAAAAGCGCATCCAACATGTTACCGTTTTTGCAAGGGTTATTCCACAGCAGAAATTGAGGATCGTTAATGCCCTTAAGGCAAATGGTGAAATCGTAGCCATGACAGGAGATGGGGTCAATGATGCACCGGCATTGAAGGCTGCGCACATTGGCATTGCGATGGGGAACAAAGGAACGGATGTGGCGAGGGAAGCTTCTTCGCTCGTATTGCTTGATGATAATTTTGCATCCATTGTTGCCGCCATTCGTTCAGGCAGAAGGATATTTGACAACCTGCAGAAAGCGATGTCGTATATCCTGGCCATCCATATCCCCATCATTGGGCTCACCATGATACCGGCGTTCTATGCGGCTATTCCGTTATTGTTACTGCCGCTGCATATCGTGTTTTTAGAAATGGTGATTGATCCTGCATGTTCTATTGCTTTTGAGACAGAACAGGAAGAGAAAGGAATTATGAGCCGCCCACCCAGAAATCCAAATGATCGTTTTTTCAGTCGTGGAAGAATGCTTTTTAGTCTGTTCCAGGGATTTCTTTTGCTGGCCATGGTCGTTTCAGTCTATATTCTTTCGATTCGCGAAGGGCATTCAGATGGGGAAGTCAGGGCCATTGCGTTTTCAGCCCTGATCATCGGAAATATTTTTCTGATACTGACCAACTTATCGAAAACAAGAATTTTTACGTCCATTTTG
>JAGOIB010000120.1:2608-6493 GCA_017995875.1 Saprospiraceae bacterium | reverse complement strand
ATTGCACTGTGCGCTCAAGTGCCAGTGCGATTAAGTTTGGAGCAAAGTCACTCGGTGGTTTTAAAAATGTGACTGTAGAACACATCAAGGTGTTTGACACCTTCAGGTCTGCTGTGGCCATCGAATGTGTGGATGGTGGTGATCTTGACAATGTCCTGATTGATCATATAGAAGCCGTCAATACAGGAAATGCAATTTTCATCAGGTTGGGCCAAAGAGATAATCCCGGGAAGATTGGAACACTAAGGAATGTGACGATTCGAAATCTTAAAGTAGATGTAGCATTCGAACGCCCTGATTATGCTTATGATGTACGCGGACCAGAGCTACCCTTTTTCCACAACACCTTTCCATCTTCCATAACAGGCATCCCCGGGCATCCGGTAGAAAATGTTACACTTGAGAATATTGAAATCAATTATCCCGGCAGAGGCAATGATGGCCTTGCAAATATGCCCATCTCCAGATTGGATGGTGTCCCTGAAAAAATAAATGCTTATCCGGAGTTTTCTATGTTCGGTGAGTTACCTGCATGGGGCTTGTATGTGCGGCACATGGATGGGCTCACAATGAAAAATATCAACCTTCGCATTGCCGCACCGGATTATCGTCCTGCGCTGGTATTTGATGATGTCCGGAACCTGGACATTAAAGCCCTGACCACACGTGGAGATAGTAAACCCAAACAAATTATTCTATACAAATCAGAGAAGACTGACATGGACAATGATGAAGCTGTCTTAAAAATGTAATGCTTCCTTTTATGCGCGTGACCTTGTTTCTGCTTCTATGTGTTTTTGTAGCGTCTGCTGGCTGCAGCAAATCGCAGAATGCAGTACCATCCCTTAATGGCCAAAATGCACATACATTAGACAACTCAAGACTATCAGACTCCTTAAACAAAGCAGGAAAAGAAGCTTTGATTTCAACAAGGTTCACTTCGTTTGATGATTTAAAAAAGGTGATCGACCTTCAATATCGCGAAAACATACCGGGTACAGTTCGTTCACGTCCTATAAAAAATGAAGTTCGACTTACCCATAAATGTGGTAGTCGTGAAGTCGTCAGCATCTTAAAATCCGGGATAAGTCAAACTGATTTCCTAAATGCAAGAAAGGGCAATGTTTGGGATCGCGTAATGCTTGGGTTAAAATGTCCTTATGCAGTAATCAACAAAGGTGATCTGTGGGTCATTGAAAACCTGGGCAGAAGGAAACCCTGGTGGTACGGAAAGGGCGATGTAGCTTTTTACGACCTGGCTGAAACGATGGTTGCTCATATAAAAGCTGAAGACACTATCAAAATGCCTTCAAAAGACCTGACTGAAAAGGGCTATCTCAATACCTTCAATCATATCACTGCACAAGCCTTTATGACCAGTGCATTCTCAGAACAAACTGCAGACTTCGTCGCGGATGTGCATGAACTCTATAATATGCCTGAATTGATTACTGGTAAATTTTCCGAAAAACAATTAACAGATCTTTCGGAAGGCCCGGTGGATAATTATGTAGACCTTATCAATAATGAATGGGGACAAGAGCTTGGCAAAGTGCTGGCAAAAAAATATAGCATCAGCAGATATACAAAATGGACACCAGAACTATTGGCGAGCTATCTCAATGATATACAAAGTTATCACAGCTGGTGTTTTGAGATAGGCTTTTCGCCTTATAAAGGAACAGACGAAGTTGTCGTGCGATTTGCAAAAAAGATTAACTATCTGAGAGCAACTGATTATAGAAGATGAGTTTCATGCAAAATTGCTAAAATCTAAGCAAGTCTATTTCCCAATTAATACCAATTTGTATTTGGAGTTTTCATAAGAAACACCTTCCACTACTTTGTATTTACTCTGAATCTCCTGTGCACCTGTTACCTTCCATCCATCCAAAAGCTCAGTCCAAAATTGATCCGACAGAACTATGTCGATCAGGTTTGCAGCTGACAGATTTACTTCCGTCAGATTGGCCTCACTTAGTATTGCATTATTGAGATTGACACCATGCATATTTGCATTGGTCAGTTGTGCTCTTTTCAATACAGCCCTGAACATATCCGCACTGTCCAGATCGGTTTCAACAAGAAATGCACCACTTAGATCAGTCCATCGCAAATTGGCACCACGCATATCGGCCTTACGTAATTGGGCGGAAATGAGGTCCGCCTCATTGAAATCTGCCTTCTGCAAATCGGCTCCATTCAGCTCGGCCCAACTCAGATTCGCTCTCTTCAATTTTGCACTATGCAGTAATGCCTCACTCAGATTAGCCCCCCACAAATCAGCAAAGCTCAAATCAGCCCCGGTTAAGTTAGCACCTTGCAATTTTGCTCCACGCAGGTAGGCGCCTCTTAAATCAATTCCTTTCAAGTCTCTACTGCTCAAATCTGCATCCCGTAAATCAGCATCCAAAAATGACGCCTCATAAAATATCTTATGTAAGGAAACAGAATCTATACGCATAGCAGATATCGCCAACAATAATTGCCCTTTCTCCGGACTCAGTTTTATGGAACCCAAACTATCACCTTCGGGATGTGTATAGGGGGTAAAAGAATAACACAAAGCAACAACTCTTGCGATCGTTTCGTCGCTCAATATCCGACGCGGATTTGCTTTCAATTCATCATCCATGAGATTGAGCACATTTGCCATCAGGCGAACCAGGCTACTGTTTCTGGAAGCTTCGATCTGATCCTCTTTCTGGCTCAGTTGCTGCAGCTGCCAGGCCTCCTGGATTTTTATCTTTCCATTCATCCAAAGATAAACAGATGCACCGGCCAGGAGTGCGCCTATAAGAATACTGATGAGTATAGTCCTGAAGTGGTTCATTGATGCTAAAGGTACTAATGAGAAATTAGAAGTGAAAAGTTACTTATGATTTTAATGAACTCACCCCTGTCTCCTTCACTGTAGCACAATTAGACACAGATTTAGTAAATAGATTTGAAGTTTTAAATCATCAAATCGCAATAGGCTCTCTCGCTCGTCAGGAGACGAGCAGATATGGCATTCAAGTCATGAGACTTGAACGAACCGACACGTATTTGGAGATACAAAACTTCAAATATCCTGATGCAGTGTTACGAGTCTTAAATCTGGGTGTCTGCCGTCTGAAGTCTAGAAGAAATCGCATTTCGTCAATCGTCAATGCAAAAACAAATCCGCCTCTAACACAAACGTCTTGCCTGTCATGACAGTAAAGGCTGCACCCGCTGCAATATGTTGTGTGATGTCCAAAATGCATTGGCCATTTAAAATTGGGTCAATGATTATAGTATACCCTGCAGGCAATAATGCAGGTGGTTTCAGACCACTATTCCATTGGCCCGGAGTACTCCAGTCACCATCACCTGTAAAGGTAAATGTGGTCACTACAGGCTTTGCAATAAATATGCCTTCACTCATATTCTTATAGCTTCCGGACGCAGTGGTTTCTGATTTTACGGCCCGTACCATGTAGACATTGCCAGGCATCAATGATGGCACACTGTCTGTATAGGTGGTCGATCCAATAATAGTGGAATTCAGTTTTTGAAACTGCCCTGACATACTATCTGCCTGGTACACATTATACCCGATGATATCTGTATCTGCAGAGGCTGTCCAGTTTAATTGAATCATCGCCTCAGTTTGGGTAGCCGTCAGATGTGTCACCGGATAGACCATGAGCAGCCGCAGCGAAGGATCGCCCATTAGCGCCATATGCACACCACCCAACAATTGATTATTGCCTGGATCGTAGATACCCATATTGTTCTGGCTCTGCAAGGTTGAGTAACCAATGGTCTCGCCTAAACCCATATGATGAAAATACCATCGGGGACTTCCACCTGTCCAACACGTTGCGAGTGGCATACCTGCATTGGCCAGTGGTGCTCTCA
>JAGOIB010000120.1:0-2508 GCA_017995875.1 Saprospiraceae bacterium | reverse complement strand
CCAATGATTAGAAGTGAATTGACCGTGGAGCCGGGTAGATTATATTCATCAATGACCCAGTCTTTCAACGTGCTGTCTGCTGTTGTGGAAGCAAAATCATGCCTTATTACACTCCATCCATCGCCGATCAGATCATTCGTTAATTGCGTTAATTCATTTTGAAGCGCAGTAGCAAAGTTATCATCTACCGCCAGTAGCATGGTGCCCCGTGAATCCAAAGGCGCGATATCAATGCCTGTATACACATACCCATATCCGGTAAGCAAAGGAGTAGTTTTGACTACCCGGTATTCGTATCTGGTGCCAATGGATACAGTATTATCAGCATAGCTATTCGTGCTTCCGGAAAGAGATGCCAGGTTGGTCCAACTTGTATCTGCAGGCAATTTCCTATCAATGGAATATGATAAGGCATTCGCATCACTGACCCAGGAAACAGTTATTTGAGGAGGTGTGGTTGTGACTTGTGCAGAAGTCAATACCGAATAATCTACTCCGTAAGGTGTGTTTAAAATATAGAAGGCCGCATTACTGATATCAAACACGTTGGCATTGGCCGTGTTTGATATTCGAATAAAACAATTGACGGAAGATGTATTGGGTACAGTCCAGGCATAGCTTCCGAGAGCTGCCGGAGTTGAAGCTACGATCGACAGCCAAGGGCCGGTATTTCCGGTTGTGCTATACTCAAGTTTCACATTGGTGATACCGGCTTGGGTCTGCCAGATGATAAAACGCTTAGTACCGATTTGAAAAATGTCACCTCCGGCATTGGGCTGTAATAAATCTATTGGTTGTACTGGTGTATAGACTTGATGTTTTAAAATTCCGATATCACCCACTGCAAAACCGGTCGTATCATCGACCATATCGATCTCCCACAAGGTGCTTGATGTCGTCGAAGAACTTTGCGCTGCCCATGTGGTACCTCCATTGCTGGTGGTAATGATGACGCCTTGTCTTCCACATGCGTATCCCGCAGAAGCATTGAGAAAATCAACACCTAAAAGTTCATATTGTGTGCCACTGTTTTGGGCAGACCATGTAGATGCACCGGCATTTGTAGTATGCCTGATGATTCCGTTTCCGGCGACGAGCCAACCATTGTTAGCATCTGAAAAACGCACATCATTAAAAGTAACAAAACTGGTCACACCTGAATTAGTTTGAAACGTCCAGTTGGCTCCATTGGTTGTTTTGAGCAGTGTGGGACTATTTTGACCATTATTAAATCCTCCGCACACCCAGCCGGCAGTAGTGCTCTGCAAGTCGAGGCCCCACATGGAGACTCCCTGGTTGGTCTGTTGGATCCAGTTGAGTCCACCATTAATCGTCTTAAGCAATACATTTCCAATACCTACTATCCAGCCTGTAGAGGAATCTACAAACCGTATGGTGTTGTATTGACTGCTGTAAGGAGAAGATTGTGGAGTCCATGTAGTGCCACCGTTGGTCGTCGCTATTATCGTGCCTTCATCACCGCAGGCCCAACCATTGTTTGCATCAAGGAAGAATATACTTCGAAGGGTATTCGTGATGCCCGATGGCTGGATAGTCCAGGTGTCAGCACCATCCGTGGTCTTCATGATCGTCCCGGATTCACCGGCAGCCCAACCTGTATTGAGATCAACAAATTTGACTGTTTTCATTGCCTCCGTTGAAGGAAGTCCTGTGATGGGTGCCCAGACCTGGGCTTGAATAGGGAGTAACAATGGACTAACCAAAAATAACAGACAAAGCTTCGCTCGCAATGCAACTATGATGTGAAAAGGTGCTGACTGGTCTTCCATAAGCAGAAGCTGAAACGGCATTGAGGAGATCGGTGTTCAAGTAGGCTTTTGGCTCATAAAAATGTCAAATCGTCCTTCCAATTATCCAATTAAAGATAAATATTCTGGGCTAATGCATTCATCCTAATGCTTTAAAACTAATAACCTACCCTGCATGCTGCTCCCGGAAACTAAATTCAATACATACACACCATCTGTAAGCCAATCCAAATTCAAAAGATCGGCAAAGTTTGTCGTACTGATTAACTGCCCCGTTATTGATAGGATTTCAATTTGCGCCGATCCGAGAACTTGATGAGATTCCAGATAGATAATTCCAGAGGTCGGATTTGGATAAAAGCTAAAATTCTTGTCAGGTTCTATCTCCTTACTAGCAGTGATATATTCTGCACTGACATTATCAATCATGAAGATCGAAAAACCGTCCTCCATCTCATCCCACATATCAAAACCACCGGCAGCGGTAAATTGAAGGCGGATCGAATCATTCGATACTGCCCATGCAGCATCTACCGGCAACACATATCTGCTAAACGAATCTGACATCGTTGCGATCGTGTCAACATACAATACTGCATCACCCTGCTGATCAAAAACACTAACAATACATCTTCCTGTCTGGAACAGGCTATCACACTGGTTATCGAATTCAATCTTTACCAAATTAGCGAGCGCAATCTGTTGACTTAACTTACCGCTAAGTGTAGCATCAATCCCA
>JAGOIB010000119.1 GCA_017995875.1 Saprospiraceae bacterium | reverse complement strand
TCAGTGGTATCAGCGTAATCATATAATCAGCGGTAAACAGACTCGGAATAATCACCATCCATTGAATACTTTCCTACCCACCTGAAATCAATCTCCTGCAATAGAAGCGCAACAATCCCTCCTCCATTGCGACCCCTCCCTCCAATGCCCCACATCACCTCACACGATGATCTTCATCATTCCATTCCATGATAATTATCCGCACTTTATGCCCATATTATTTTAACCATATTAATCTAAAAGAAGATGAAAAAGGGAATCCTCTCCATTTTGATTCTTTCTTCTTTAGTTACATTATTCCCCCTCGTGAGTTTTGCAACTAATCCTGATGTTTCCAAATGGATTAAAAACATTTCAGAAGGCGAAGGCGCCTCTGCTATTGGCATGGACGACTATGGTCCGGAAATGGCTGTAAGCGGCAAGGTTATCCACCTGTTATGGACGACCAACAACAACTGGGTAACAAAAGACATGTATTACAGACGATCCGCTGATGGCGGTACGACCTGGGAAACCAGAAAGCTACTGGTAAGCAATGCCGGTCTTGATGATGCCGTCAGAAGTCAAAAAATGTATGTTTCCGGAAATTATGTTCATATCTCCTATATCGTGAAAGTTGGCCTCGGCCCATCGGAGCTGTTTTACATGCGATCAACTGATGGAGGACAGACTTTTGAAGCTCCTAAGGTCCTCTATTCCGTACCGCAAAGTATGACAGAACTAAAAGTAAAAGGCGATGGGTCACGCATTACCATTGCTGCCATCCACTATTGTCACTATTGTGCTGATATCAACATCATCCACCTGTTTAATTCAGAAAATAATGGCGGTGTATTTACCGACAAAGTTGTACCGGGCAATTACAATGCCTATGAGTTTTTGACGTGGGATTTAGCCGTGGAAGACAATAATATTTACTTAATGTTACGGGAATCGGTAGGGTACTGGGCTGACTACAATTATAATCTGCACATTTTTAGTTCAAACAATCGCGGGCAGACATTTAAAGACAATATCATATCTGTACCGGCGATGAGCGGTGTTCATCATCCGTTTGCACTCATGGATTATAATTGGGGATACACGCGCAAAATGGCAACAGCAGGAAACACCGTATGGGTTATCTGGAGTGGCTGGAATGCTGAAAATATTACGAAAATATTCGTCTCTGGCTCTCAGGATGGAGGGAATAGCTTTAGTGCCGCGAAAGAGATTTCAGGTACTATCGGAAATTTCCAAACCGGACATGAATCCATTATCTTCAATGGCGCTGAAATTTATGCCAGTTTTCTTATAACAAATGGACAGATATATGTAGTCAAAAGTCATAATGGCGGTGCAACATTTGATCCCGCGTATGAACTTACACTCCCAAACGATACACACCTGAGATCAGGATGGGGCCCTATGTTGGTAAACGATCCTGTCAATCACAATGCTCACCTCATTCATTCAGGTCCTGTTCATGCAATCCTGTCACCGAACTCAGATTATCCTGCACAAGACAATCTCGCTTGTCCTACACTCAAAGATCAGCGTTATGTTACGGCTGCCTTTGATCAGGATGGAATATTACACATTGCCTTCCAGGGGGGGCGGGTTTGGCTATCAACAGGTGTGTTTACAGATTATGAGATTTTTTACCGTCGTGTGGATCCTTCCTTTAAAAGCAATGAATTAGAGGATCATGCACTAGCCTTTGCAGCAAAGGAAAATCCCGGAGACGGTTCAGGACAAAACCGGTTTGATAAAATGCTGATCTCCCCTGATCCTGCCATGAACTTTACAAACGCGATGACAATTGAAGTATGGTTAAAACCTGAGGTTGATCGGGCCGCTACCTATATCACCCAGGATCATGTTTCGACCTGGCACCAGGGACAGGTTGCGGGATTTTTACTTTGGAGTGACGGATATCAGCCTCTTGTACCGGTCACAAATATTCTGACCACGAGTGGACAGTACCCAATGTCCTCACCCCGTAAAATGCAACTCAATGCCTGGAATCACCTCGCTGTCACGTATGACAAAGATGGTGGAGCACAAAATTTCAGGATGTACCTCAATGGCCAGTTGGTCACCAGCACTACTTCAGTAGGTGAAATTGTTTCTCCTGATGTAAAATGGATTATCGGCGCTTTTAAAGATGCCTATTATCGTGAAACTTTCGAAGGACAAATGGACGAGCTTCGTTTCTGGAATGTCGCTCGTACACCTGAGCAAATCAATCAGAACCTTTATAAAAAACTAAATGGAAATGAAGCAGGCCTGGTAGCCTATTACAACTTTAATGAAATTTCTCCTGATGGCCAGGTCGATGATGTGACGAACTATAATCATCAAGGATACCTGATCTATTATGAAGAATCAAAACCCGGGACGATCAAAGATATCGGTGTTCGATTCGAATATGTTCAATCCGGCTCTGCAATCTATTTTACACAAAAAACAGACGGAGGAGAAAAATTTGACTGGTCCTTTGGTGATACACATACATCAACAGAAGTAAATCCTGTTCACACTTATGATGCACCGGGCAATTATCAGGTTTGCCTGACTGCAAGTGGTCAGGAAAACGCCGGGACGTACTGTGAAACAATCATTATCAAAGGCATCGCGCGGGTTTTCCCGACAGAGGGAGGCAATACCGGCGGCATCACACTTAATATTTTCGGCGGCGGTTTCGCAACGAATAGCCAGGCAATATTGCGTAGGGCAGGACAAAGCGATCTTACAGCCATTAAAAATATTTATGATCCCGGTGGAAGTGTAACAGCCGTATTTGATCTATCTGGTGCAACCTTAGGTGAGTATGATGTAGTCATTAAAACAGGAGGAAGTGAGCTGGTGTTGCCCAAAGGTTTTAGAATCGTTGTTGGAGAAAAAGCACAACCCTGGGTTAAATACGCAGGTGGTGGAACATTACTCGTCCATCGCTGGTCTCCTCAAACCATTGTAGTAGGAAACAGTGGGAATGTAGACGCATATGGTGTGGTATTGTGGGTGGCAGTGCCCAATGATCCTGACTTTGATATACTTTTTCTCAACCTGGATGTGAAAAAACCACAACAAGCCATTGACAATGGATGGTCCGATGAGTTGGATGCCATTGGCTTGTCACAGGTGGTGGATAGTTTATTTGGCAAACCGAGTGACAGCCGATTATATAGTTTTTACCTTCCTTATGTACCTGCCAAATCAAGCTTGAATATCAGTGTTCGTGTTCGAACCAAACTCCCGGTTAGAAATGATATCCAGGTAGCTGTAAGCGCACCTTTTTTTGCTTCACCACTTTCACCTGATGTTCAAGGTTGTATTGCCTTTGCAGCAGCAAAAGCTTGTCTCAAAGCCGGGTTGGGCTTTATCCCTGGCTTTTCTTGTATCACCGGCGAATTGGGACTTATTTTAGATCGTACAGGTGATAGCCCTCCAACGCCTTCATCATATGAAAATTTAAATGTGAAAAGTCTGGGCTGGACAATTACAACTACCCTATTTGAGTGCGGTGCATCTGTATTGGAAGGCCCGCTGGTAGGTGGTGTATTATCTATCATTACGTCAGCTGTTGAAGCCAAACAGGAACACGATGATTGCCTCAAGGGATTCTGGCCATCACCCTTTTCACTTTTCCAGATAGCGTATTATGGTGTTACTTCCTTAGATCCAAATGAGAAAAAAGGACCCTTTGGATATGGGGAGCAAAACTTTATACCGGTCACCGGCCAGCTATCTTACCAGATCAGTTTTGAAAATAAATCCACTGCTACAGCTCCTGCCCAGGAAGTATTTGTGACGGATACATTGAACAGTCCATTGTATGATCTGAAAAACTTCTCCTTTGGTCCGATTGCATTTGGTGACTCTACATTCTATCCGGCTCCGAATACATATGAATTTGGACTCGAAAGCGATCTGCGTCCTTTGAAAAATGCTATCGTTCGGATGACCGGCCAATTGGATACCCTTACCCGGATTTTAAAATGGGAATTCAGGACATTGGATCCTATCACACGTGACCTGGTATCAGATCCTTTTGGAGGATTTCTGCCTCCAAATCTCAGTTCTCCCGAAGGCGAAGGATATGTCAACTTCTCTGTGGGACTAAAGACCGTAGAACACATGGATGCGATCAGCAACAGCGCAAGTATCGTCTTTGATCTCAATCCACCGATCATCACCAATGCGTTTCTCAATACGTTTGATATGATCGCGCCGCAAAGCAGGTTAACAACAGAGAACACGGTGTCAACAGATACCACCTTTACAATCAACACAGAAGGTACAGATGACGGATGTGGTATTCGATCTTATGAAATTTTTGTTTCAACAAATCATCAGGCTTACGAGTTAGACAGATATACCGGAAGTGCGTCTTTTGAATTTACGGGTGAAAACGGAAATAGCTACAGGTTTTATAGTGTTGCTGTAGACAGCGTAGGGAATCGGGAACCAATATCCGGACAACCTGATATTGAAGTTTCCATTGTCACTGATGTGAAGGACCTGGCAGAATGGGAAGGTGTAAAAGTATATCCTAACCCGGTCAGCAACTACCTTTTTATAGAATTTACATTAGATGAAGGCATTCTGATGAATGCCACACTCTATGACATGCAGGGATGTGTAGTTGAGTCTCTATTAAATCAAGCCATCAGTGCAGGATTTCATCAAATAAAGATGGAAATTACAGTTCCCGATGGAATGTACATGTTGAAATTGGCCGGTGAAAACAAACAATGCTTTAGGAAAATGGTGGTAAACCACTAGAACGTAATTGGGCAATTCCATGCTAATTGAAAAGAATAGTTGAAACAAAAGGACAGAAAGCCGGGAATTCAAAATGAATTCCCGGCATTTCTTATTACAATGAAACTAAAACAGATTTTAAATCCTTAACATAACTATATGGTATACGAACTGCAAGTAGAAAACATAAAATGCGGAGGCTGCGCAAATTCAATTAAGACAGGCCTTCTCAAATTACCAGGTGTACAGGAGGTAAAGGTTGATATTGACCACGGGACCATTATTGTCGAAGCAACCGAGGATGCCACACGTGAATCAATGATTGAAAAACTTCACCGCATGGGCTATCCGGAAACCGGAAAAGGATCAGCCCTGGCTACTGCCACTTCATATGTGAGCTGCATGATTGGCCGGGTTAGTTCCTGATAGAAGCAGGAAATAAAACCAAATGTCAGTATCTACTCAAATAGGATTACCTTAAGGCAACCATGCGGATATTACTTACTGGTGCAAATGGATATATAGGCATGCGTCTTTTACCTGTTTTGGTAGAAGCCGGGCATGATGTGACCTGCGTAGTCAGGGACCGCAATCGATTCCAACCGTCGGAAGATTTGCTCCAGCAAGTTGAAGTTATAGAATTTGACTTTCTGCAGCCGGAAAATGCATTACAACATTTCAACAAGAAAATCTATGATGTAGCCTATTATCTGATCCACTCTCTGGGGGATACCAGTACAACCCTTAAAGAATATGAATTACGTTCCGTTGGATGTTTTATTCTAGTCTCTTCCCTGTGCCAGGTGAGACAAATTGTTTACCTCGGTGGCATAAGCAATCAAACAAAATTATCCAGTCATTTGCTGGCGCGGAAAGTGGTCAAGGATGTCATCATCAATTCAGGGATTCCGTACACTATTTTTGAAGCAGGGATTATCGTAGGCTCAGGGAGTGTTTCCTTTGAAATCATCAGAGACCTGACAGAAAAATTACCTGTCATGATTGTGCCGCGCTGGCTCAATTCAAAATGCCAGCCTATTGCCATCCGTAATGTCATCAATTATTTGTATCGATGTCTGCGTGATGAAAAAACGTATTTCAAAACATTTGAGATTGGTGGCCCGGATGTACTGTCCTATAAGGAAATGTTGCTTCAGTTTGCTGAAGTGAGGGGATATAAACGATATATCTTCCCTATGCCTGTTGTATTTCCCGGACTGTCTGCGTATTGGTTATACCTGACGACTTCCGCCAATTTTACGATTGCTAAACAATTGGTGGAAAGCATGAAAAATGATGTTGTGTGCAATGAGTATTCGGTACAGGAGATTATTCCGCAGGAACTTATTTCATATCGTGACGCTATTAAGATGGCCTTTGAACGGATTGAACAAAACATGGTGGTTTCGAGCTGGACTGATGCTGCTTCAAGCAGTCTGACACACCTTGACGTCAATCAATATGTTGAAGTACCCGTCAATGGTTGCTATACAGATCGCCGATGGATAGAAATTGATCCGGACAAAGTGGAGGAAGTGACCGATCGCTTTTTTGGCATAGGTGGCAATAATGGTTGGTTTTATGCCGACAAGCTTTGGCGTATCCGCGGCTTTATGGATAAAATGGTCGGAGGCGTCGGCATGGAACGCGGACGCAAAAGCGATACGGACATACAAGCAGGTGAAGCACTTGATCTTTGGAGAGTACTTTTAGCTGATCGTAAAAATCACCGTCTTCTCTTGTTTGCAGAAATGAAATTACC
>JAGOIB010000118.1 GCA_017995875.1 Saprospiraceae bacterium | reverse complement strand
AAATTATATCTCAATCCCAATTGCGCCTGCCATCTGCTGGCAAGACCAAAATCATTGAAAACAGATGTAGTCTGTGATGGGTCAAAACTATAGGTAGGCACACTGTTGGCAACTGATACACCAACCGGCTGTGAAAGACCTGTACTCGTAGCAATCTCGCGAACACCCCAATCAGAATTAAGCAGATTTCCAACATTGAGGATGTCGAGACTCAACTGGACATTACTTCCGTTACCTAAACCAAATTCCTGTGTGATGCGTACATCCCAGCGTGAATACCATGGGCTTGTAGATCCGTATTTTTCAGCAATCTGGCCTCTGTGTGCACTGAGGTAATCATCCTGCTCGATGTAACTGTTAAAGGCATCACGCTGAGCATCACTACCGAAATTCATCTGGCTTAATTCACCAACCGTAGGAATGTACATGAGGTCATTCAGGCCTGAACCATCATTGTTGATATCACCGGAGTACGTGAAGCTATACCTGTTACCCTGAACATACTCCATGAAAAGCGCGATGTGGGTAGCCCATGATTTACCATATTCAAACCTCTTATACAATGAGCCAACAAAGCGGTGCTTGTTGCCATACAGTGATGGTGCCAGTGAAGGCGTATTGGAATGCACTACATTAGCAGGATTACGGTCATAGGCATCGCTTGAAATCTCTGCATCGATGGAAGCTGCATCTTTTGAATCAAGATAATTGTACGCAATCATCCAGCCAAAATTGCTGACATAGTCCTTTCTGATCTGTAATGAAGCATTGATGGAATATCCAAGAGATGTATTGGTGAAAACATAGGCGTTTGTTGGTCCACCAAAATTCATAACACGGTCTTCTGCTAAATAAATTGGTCTTGAACCAGGCCCTGCAAGTGAACCGGAAGGTGGCCTCAATCCATAATTACGAACCATTGCTGCCTGAATATCCTTTGTATATACAAGGTCGGTCGTAAATGTCCATCCCTGACCAAATTTCTGATCATAACCTAGATTGGATCTCCATACCTGAGGATATTTAAAGTTTGGATCCGTCACACAATAGAAAAAGGAATTCGGATTAGCAACCTGGTTACCTATCCACACAAAAGGAAACCTCCCTGTAAAGAATCCGGTTCCACCACGTAGTTGGGCAGTCTGATCACCATGGATGTCATAATTGAACCCTATCCTGGGTGACCATAGTGGTTTTGAATCAGGCAGGACCGTTTGATCAAAAGTAACAGTATCCCCGAATTCATCAGAATAAACAATTGTAGGATCGTAGCAGCAATTGCGGTCTATATTTTCCTGGATCTTATCCGGTGTATCAAAGTATAAAGGGATATCTGCGCGCAACCCAAGTGTCAATGTAAACTGATCATTGACAGCGATCTCATCCTGCGCAAAGAAAGCTAACTGGCCCATGTTCGTTTCTGCCAGCGCCCAGGTATCATTTGCATTGTTATTATCAAAGGTTGTTTGTGCTGCAGTAACCATTCCGGCAAATTCAGGAGAAGTAATATATGCTTCTACATTTGCGAAATCTATGTCGGGGCCGAATGTGCCACCATACGCATTGAGGTTAAAGGAATTATCAAAGGAGAATTTCTCTAAGCTACCACCGATCGTAAGGGTATGCCCCTTAAGATATATGTTGAAATTGTCTGAAATCTGCAAGACATCCTGATCGAGCTTGTTATGGATGGAAAAAGGTTCATGGCCTGCAACGATGTAACGTACTCCATCCTTGGCAATACTCAGCACAGGAAATGGGGTAGAAAACGGATCGCGGCTATCTTTAAAGGACGTCAAACCAAACTGGAATTTATTGGCATATTTATTTCCAAAGATGGATTTGAATTCAAGGATACCTCCCAGGATGTCATTATTGATTCTGTATCCAGAATTTTCAAATTGCAGGGTCTGAAAGTCAGGACCTCTGCGACCAATAGCTGAAGGATGCGCAGGCTTATCACGATATGCATCAAGATAATTAAAGGTGAGACTTAGCTTGTGATTACTACCCATGTTGTAATCAAACTTCAGTATAGCTTTCTGATTGTCTGTTTTATGTTCGTAATTTTCGTAAGCACCAGTACTATAGCCATACTCAGATTGAAGTAAGGAGGATACCATGTCAAGATCTGCTGCTGTAACCCTTGAAATATTGGATCCCGTCTCTCCTCTGTTGGCCAGGAAATATGAGCCTAGGTCTGAACGGCGCTCTAACTCGAAATTGGCGAAAAAGAAAAGCTTGTTTTTAATGATAGGACCACCAACACTAAAACCGGCCTGTAACTGGCTGAGATCACCACGCGTTACTTCTGTGTCTTCCACCTTTACACCCAACATATCTTTATTACGATAGTAGGCGAATACCGAACCATCAAATTCATTAGTACCTGATTTTGTAACAGCATCAATGGATGCACCGGTAAATCCTGATTGAGAAACATCATAGGGTGCAATCGCTACCGTAATTTGCTCAATGGCATCAAGGGACACCGGCTGAGCATCAGCTTGCCCACCAGGTGTTGCAGCATCGAGTCCGAAAGGGTTGTTGAAAATGGCACCGTCCAATGAATAATTATTGTACTGATCATTTCTACCTGCAAATGAACCGCCATCAGCAGCCATTGGATTGAGACGAGTCAGGTCTGCAGCCGATCTAGTGATCGTCGGCATGTTTCTAATTTGTTCATTCGTAATAAAGGTTGCAGCTCCGGTACGGTCACTGTTGATGACAGCTGCCCCACTTGCAACAACTTCTATTTCACCTAGCTCGGTCGCAGCTTCTATCAAGGTGACATCAGAACGAAGTTTTTCACCCAATTTCAGATAAATGCTCTCCAGGGTTTTTTTCTCATACCCTATAAAACTCACTTCCAACGTATACGGGCCGCCCACCCTCATGTTGGGAATCGTATACCCACCATCATCACGGGTGATGACACCGTAAATCGTTCCGGAAGGGGTGTGTGTGGCAAGGACGTTAGCCCCGGGAATCGGCTGACCGTCTTCATCCATAACATATCCGGCCATGGCCGAAGTAGTTACCTGGGCATGAAGTGAAAAGGTAAATACCAATCCACTAAAAAGTAGGAGTAATGCTTTTTTCATTTGTTTTGGTTTTGATTGAATAAGTGGTAGGAATGGAAATTGTACTCCGAAGTTAAAAGATTTCGGTAATCAAGATATAAAAATGAATATAAAAAAGGCTGACAATGGGAATTTTACATATTACAACCTGCCCCTGTTGTAGCTTCAGTGTGCCTGAATTCCAGTTGTGGAATTTCGGCAAAATATATTTCGTAGAAATACGAATTGAATATACTGGATTCATTAAGCCTTCAGCCCGGATAAGGCATTTTCGGACGCTGACGACTATTCAACTTTAGACTTGAATCTACTTCGACTTGCCCTTTTTTGGTACAGGATCATGTCCATGACCACCCCATGGATGACATCGGGAAATGCGACGAAGACCGAGCCAGGTTCCTTTCACCGGACCCCACTCTTCAATGGCATCAATCATATACTGACTACAGGAAGGGGTATAGCGGCAATTAGCTCCCAACAATGGAGATAAAGTCAATTGATAAAGCCGGATAGGCCAGATAAAAAGTTTTTTAAACATCCCTTAAAATGTATACGTCCAGGTACTTTGCCCTGGTTGAAAGATGGTGTAATCCTTTTGACTTTTCGTCATCCGGATATCCATAATATTGCGTTGCTCTTCATACAGGCTGAACAAAATATCATTTGATACTGTGCATTTCTTTCCATGGGTTGGCTGGGCAGTGAATTCGACATAACACCAGATAGCCTGAAGGTCGTCTGATACTTCTTTACCAAGAAAAACCATGTCAAGTGGCTTCCCGTCTATATCGATTTTAAAATGCTTGTTCAGGTAACCTTCAATAAACGCATCCGCAGTACCCGATTCTTTAGGCGTCCCAATAAAAAGACCTGCCGTACCTTCTTTGCCGAGGGCAAGCTCCAGGTCATCTATAAAAATCTTAATGGAAACCTGAAATGAAGAAGTTGTTTCATTGAACTTCAACTCTGTCAGGCAAATATGCATATCATGAGCATCATTGCCACACACCCGAAAAGGAACACAAATGTAAAAGAGGCATAAAACCAGGATAACCTTTACATGTGTGCTCCTTCTCTGTGTGATTTCTTTCATTAATACCTGTAATATTCAGGTTTGAAAGGACCTTCAGGCGTAACTCCTATATAGGATGCCTGTTCTTTAGAAAGTATATCAAGTTGAACACCTAATTTATCAAGGTGCAATTTTGCTACGAGTTCATCAAGATGCTTTGGAAGAACAAATACTTTGTTTTCGTACTGATCTCCTCGCAACCAAAGTTCGAGCTGGGCAAGAACCTGATTCGTAAATGAAGTAGACATGACAAAAGATGGATGGCCCATGGCACAACCAAGATTGACAAGTCTGCCTTCAGCCAGCAAGAGAATATCCTTACCGTTCACAGTGT
The DNA here is from genome assembly GCA_017995875.1 of Saprospiraceae bacterium. The sequence continues at coordinate 2,055 of JAGOIB010000118.1, read as the reverse complement.
ATTTATCCACCTGAGGCTTGATTTCAACTTTAGTGCTTCCGGCATTTTTATTGAGCCATGCAACGTCTATTTCATTATCGAAGTGGCCGATATTAGCGACGATCGCTTTATCCTTCATCAGCTTGAAGTGCTCAGCCGTCAGAATGTTGATACATCCGGTTGCTGTCACTACGATATCTGCTTCTACGATGGCATCAATCATACGTTTTACTTCAAATCCTTCCATAGCTGCCTGTAAAGCACAGATCGGATCGATTTCAGTAACGATCACACGACATCCTGCTGAACGAAGGGATGCAGCTGATCCTTTTCCAACATCTCCATAACCGGCAACAACTGCTACCTTACCAGCCATCATGATATCTGTGGCTCTGCGGATAGCATCTACACAACTTTCACGACAGCCATATTTGTTGTCAAACTTGGACTTGGTTACAGAATCATTGACATTGATAGCCGGTAGCGTCAGTGAACCATTTTTCTCCCTTTCATATAGCCGAAGGACTCCGGTAGTGGTTTCTTCGCTAATGCCTTTGATGCCATCCACCAACTCCGGGTATTTGTCCAATACAATATTTGTCAGATCACCCCCGTCATCTAGGATCATATTTAATGGCTGGCCATCACTAAATGCAAACAGTGTCTGCTCGATGCACCAGTCAGCTTCTTCCAGAGTTTCTCCTTTCCAGGCAAAAACAGGTATACCGGCAGCGGCAATGGCAGCAGCGGCATGATCCTGAGTAGAAAAGATATTACATGAGGACCAGGTTACTTCAGCACCGAGGTCTACAAGGGTTTCAATTAATACCGCGGTTTGAATAGTCATGTGCAGACATCCAGCTATACGGGCTCCTTTAAGGGGATTCTGTCCTTTGTATTGGTCCCTTAAAGCCATCAGGCCGGGCATTTCTGCCTCTGCCAGTTCAATTTCCATCCTGCCCCATTTGGCAAGGCTTATATCTTTTACCTTGTACTTCAGTTGTTGGTCAACCATTTGATCCTGCATGTTAGTAAGTTTATGTGCTTAGACGTTTTTACGAAAACGGTGCAAAGATACCTATTGTTCTAATGGATTGAATTATTTTAGGTCAATTTCACACCTACTTCGCTCATTTATAACACTTAATAATGAATAAAATCAGTACAGATAAGGCTCCGGCAGCAGCAGGCCACTATAGTCAGGCTATTTCCCACAATGGATTAGTGTTTGTAGCGGGGCAACTACCCATTGATCCTATCACGAGAGAAGTCGTGCAGGGAGGCATTGAACCCCAGGTAATTCAAGTGATTGATAATATTAAAGCCATCCTCGAGGCGGCCGGATCAGGGCTTGATAAAATCCTCAAAGCCACCATATATATTCCTGACATATCCTATTGGCCGGAAATCAACAGGGTCTACGCTGAACGCCTTGGTGAGCATAAGCCAGCAAGGGCAGTCATCCCATGTGGAGATCTCCACTATGGTGTTTTACTGGAGATGGAGGTGATAGCAGCGGTGTAAGGATTGAACTTTATTTTATCTTAAAGATGAAAGCCAGTTTCCCGCATTGCTTTTCAGGTTCAGAAGGAGCAGCAATAGCAAATACATAGGAAGAGGCAATCGCTTCAGCTTTAGTAATAAAGTCTGCATCCTTAATTGTTGAAGTGGCAATATCATATTTGGTCGAAATCACTCGCCCATTGCGGTCTACACATATGAAAATACTGACTTTACCTGCTTTAACAGCAAGGCTACCAACATTAGCACGCTTGATCAGCTTCCTGTCTAGCAAACCGTCTAATCCAACACCCCATGACAATCCATTTCCATCCTGGCCAATGCCTGTATTCTTGCCTGCTCCACCTGAACCTGTACCTCCGCCAGGACCGGATCCTGTCCCGGTTTGATTGCCTGTTCCGCCTCCCTGTCCCCCTGTTCCACCAGTACCAGATCCAAACCCATCACTAAATACGTCGGAGTCATCATCACCATCAGTACCTTTTCCTGAGCCTGCTACATCACCATAGCCCCCATCTGACCAATCGATCATCTTCATTTCTTCCACACCATCGG
>JAGOIB010000020.1:20430-24890 GCA_017995875.1 Saprospiraceae bacterium | reverse complement strand
TGGTGTAACGGGTTGTAGGGTTAGACTGTCCTGTGAATTCTGCGAAAATGCGCTGCTGATCATAATGAAAAAGCAACAAAATGCAACGTATAAATTTTTCATAAAAGCATATATTGAAATGCCCCACAAAGATAATTAAAGGAACAGTGCCTGGGTGATATTTAACATACTCTTAAGATCACCCGAATTGATTACCAGATAATGTATACTTCCTGTTTACACCAGGAAATTTTCGAATACTGATCAGCCTACGGGAACACCTCCTTCAAATATTATAATAATTCATTTTACTATTTATATCATGCAATCTGATGATATTCATCATTTCATTTCTACGCTGAAAGGACTAGTATTCGCTTCTAAATATTACGCAAATGAAAAATTTTGCTTTATCAATCGCAGTGTTCCTTAATGCAATACTTGCATGTTCACAATCGATGCCTGTCATCACGCGGATTGAAGGAGTTGGCGCTGGTGAAAATTTCCTTGAGCTGGCTGATGGTGAATACGATAAAATTCTAGCTAATACTTCCAATGGAGAAGTAACCTACAAACCTGGTGCTGCACCAATCCGCGTGCAGATAGTCAATCCCTTAGCCGTCAAAGAAGGCACTTACATCATTACGTTTGTTGACGCCAACCCTGGCGACTCATTGTCACTAAATACAAAATGGATTTTATTGAATGATAAAGGTGATACCCTGGCGATAGCAGATCAACCATTTACTGAATTTAACGAACAATTGATTGCAGACCTGGGCATTTCTATACTCCTCAGGCAATCTGATGACGCCGGTGATCGAAAAGATTCTTCCAATGGTACGATTGGTTATTCCCTTACCTATAGCGATCCGGACAAACCTCAATGGCTAACGTTTATTCCGGACGACCTCGCGGATGCGCCTATATTTAATTTTGTTCAGACAGAGCTACCAGGGTATCCAAATTATATTTTAGATCCGGAGCAAGCCTACTCTGACTTTTCTCCTTTCCTACCTTTTGTCATCACAGATTTTACACAGGATGAGCCAGAAGAAAATCCATTTGGCTGGTTGATCACACCGGGATGGGTTGATCCTTCAGCACCAATTATACAAAATGTCCAATTTGGAGGCGTATTACAGTCACTCAATAACGTTGATATTATCCTGACATCTGATACCAGTAAATGGAGCAGATGTGTTGTCGTAGAGACAGCCAATGTCTTTTACACAGGGCCTGATCCATTTCTCGGCCTGACTGCAGAAGGAAGCAAAAAAAATTTTCAGGCGCGCTCCGGACCTTCCGTTGGCAAACGGGATAATGACGGTGATGGATTTCCTGATCCTGACGGCGCCAAAGATGATAACGGAAACCCACTTACAGGTATGGGTTGGTTCCCTGGCTATGCAGTAGATCTTGAGACAGGTGACAGGTTGAATATTTTCTTCGGAGAAAATTCTATTTATTCAGGTTTCATTGCTGATGCATTAGGTATTGGCACTATCGCACACGATATGATCTGGAATCCGGGAAATCAAATCATACTTCCATCAGGAAGCTACCTTACGCCTCTTGAAGTTTTCTGCGGAGGTCAGCAGTATATTTATGTTTCCCGTTCTAAATATGATGGTTGTAAATCATTTCGCAATAATGTAGACAGGACTGGTATCGTCAAAGCGCGTGAATTGGCGAAAATCACCTGGACGGCTATTCCTTTGACAGTGGATGATCCTACTACATATATGTTGCCACTCAATGAAGGATTGATCCCAAATGATGTAATCATTCAATTGAGGGTTGATAATCCGTATCAGCTTGCCGAAGGCAATGGACAGTTTAACGATTATCCAACCTATCGGTTCAAACTTGAGGGAACCACGTCCACAGAGGAGCTTGTTTCCGGTGAATCATCCTTCAATCTCTACCCCACCCCAACAGTCAATTCTATAACCATTGAGGCTAAATCCCATTTGATCGGAGAAACAATCATTCGCATTTTCAATTCAAACGGCGGATTGATGTTGTTCAAAACATTTCAAAATCAGGAGAAAATAAACCTGGATCTGAGCACCCTGGCTCCAGGAATGTATTTCGTAGAAATACGGAATGGATCAGGAAGAGAAACTAAAAAAATCGTGATCGAATAACGCGCCATACGCTTTACCCCTAAATCCCCTGAAAGGGGACTTTAATTGTTTCATTTCAATTGTTCGATGATACCAATCTATCGCTCCGATGGAGCTTGAAATGTTTTTTCATTGCTCATTGCTACAGACATGTCGCCCCTATGGGGCTGAATGTGATTTGTCATTGCTCATTGCTACCGACCTTTAGCCTCTACGAGGCAATGATATAGTATTCTGGTAAATAACACTACTTTCCACTTGGCTATTGGATACTTGTGCTGAGCGAAGCCGAAGTATTGGTTATTCTTTATTGAAAAGAAGCACAATCTGTCTCCAGACTGTCCCTTTGCTCTATGCTCTATGCTAACTTTTTCGATCTTTGCTATTGAAACATCAAATTTCCATGAGTTCCTCCCGCCAGTTAGCCGCTATCTTATTTGCCGATATCGTCGGTTATACGGGCCTGATGCAGGAGGATGAAGCTAATGCTCTGGCGTTGTTGCAAAAACTCAGAAAAAAACTGGAAGAAGTCGTTGCGCATCATCGTGGCAGGATCCTGGAATTCAGGGGAGATGGCGCCCTTTGCAGATTCTCAAGTACACTTGAAAGCGTCAGGGCTGCCATTGCTTTACAACTGGATATGCAATCCGAACCACTGGTGCCATTGCGCATTGGCCTGCACACCGGTGATATTATTGTTTCCGGTGATTCCATTTATGGCGATGGTGTCAATGTCGCGTCAAGAATGGAATCGTTTTCTATTGCCGGCAGCATCTTCATTTCAGGCAGGGTGTACGAGGATATTAAAAATCAAAAGGATATCCAAACGATATCGCTTGGTATGTTTTCATTAAAAAATGTAAAAGAAGATATTCCCCTGTATGCTATTGCTAATCCCGGCATCGTCACGCCCACGGATTATAATCTGACAGGTAAAGGAGATGGCATGCGGCAGAAATGCATTTTAGTCTTGCCTTTTGTCAATCTCAGCCAGGACATGGAGCAGGAATATTTCAGCGACGGATTGACGGAGGAATTGATTTCAAGTTTGTCCAAACTTCATAATGTCAGGGTTATCTCCCGAACTACATCAATGAAATATAAAGGGACCAACCTTGACATTAAAGCCATCCGAAAAGAGACTGGTGCATCCTATGTGATGGAAGGAGGTGTGCGGCAATCCGGCAACCACTTGAGGATCACAGCGCAATTGGTCGATGCAATTCAGGATATTCACCTTTGGTCAGATTCTTTTGGAGGTGTGCTGGACAATATATTTGATATCCAGGAAAAAGTGGCATCCAAAATCGTTGAAGCATTGCGACTTCAGCTGACAGATGTTGAAAAGGATTCTCTTCAAAAACGGTTTACCGCCAATACAGAAGCGTATCAATTCTATTTGCAAGGCCGGTATTTCTGGAACAAGCGAAATGAAGTGGGGCTTCAGAAAGCGGCCAAACATTTTGAATACTCCATTGAAAAAGATCCGGAGTATGCACTGGCATGGGCTGGCCTGGCGGATACCTATAATATGCTGGGAGAGTTTACTAATCTTTCGAGAAGGGCATTATATCCGGATGCAAAGGCCGCCGTCGAAAAAGCCCTCATGCTTGACAACCAACTTGCAGAGGCCCACATCTCTCTCGCTTGTTTGCTCATGATCAATGAATGGGATTGGGCCGGAGCCTATAATGAATTTATGATCGGACTTGAACTCAATCCGAATTACGCAACCGGTCATCATTGGTATGCGGAATGGCTTCAATATATGGGACGGCATGATGAAGCCATCCGGGAGATTTCGATTGCGGTAGATCTGGATCCGGTCTCACAGGCTATTGTAAAAGATCAGGGCATGATCTACTATTATAGTCGGCAATACGATCTGGCGATCGAAAAAGCGCTAACCTCTAAAGCTTTAGATCCTGATTTTCTGCATGTGCATCGGTTGCTCTCGTTGTGCTATCAGGCAAAAGGTATGTTTGAAGAATCTATAGCTGAGCATCACATTTGGGCCAAACGAATCCGTAATGAAGTTAAATCCAGTGTAGCCCTCGCCCAGATCTATGCAGCCTCCGGCAGAAAAGAAGAAGCCTTAAAGATGATAGCATCCACCACCAGCAATGGCACCTTGACCGGAAATGATTTTCGTGGTATGTCGCTGGTGTATGCTTCCTTAGGCGATGCTGATGCTGCATTCAGTTGGCTGGAAAAAAGCGTCACCCAACATGAAGAATCACTTGTCAGCATGGGTATTGATCCGAAATTCGATCCCATCCGTTCAGATCCCCGTTTCGCAATGTACCTTGAGAAAATCGGACTCCCCAGCGTGAGAACGTGAGAACGTGAGAA
>JAGOIB010000020.1:0-20330 GCA_017995875.1 Saprospiraceae bacterium | reverse complement strand
ACGTGAGAACGTGAGAACGTGAGAAGTGTGGGTATGGGGGATATTAAGTGAAGAGACGCGATAAATCGCGTCTTTACGACCATGGTAAGATCGTGAGAACCTGAGAAGTGTGGGGTTTGTGTGTGTTGTTTATGTGCTTGTAGATCGTTCGTTCAAGTCTCACGACTTGAATGCCATATGGTTTGCGTCTCCTGACGCTAGAGATAAGGCAACCTCCTGACAATTCAATATTCCCTATTCAATTAGTGCAAGATCTGCCTCCTGACATTCCTTCTAACTTGGTAATTGGATATTGGCTATTCGTTATTGAACCAAATGCCGCTGACATTCCTTGTAATCCTGGCGCATCGAGGTATGCCGCTCCTATGGAGCTAAATTTGTTTTTCCTTTATCAATGCTACAGACATGTCGCTCCTATGGAGCTTAAAATGCCTTTCATCTCTCATTGCTACCAATCTTTAACCTCTCCGAGGCTATGATGTCATATTTGAGCAACATGACCGTTTGTGCCTGCCAACTGATTACTGCTTACTTTTAACTTGGCTGTTGATCACTTGTACTAAGCGAAGCCGAAGTATTGGATATTGAATCAAAGTAAGAACAGCCTCCAGACAATCCTTCCACTTCCCTATTCCTTATTCGGAATTCGTTATTCCTCCCCCCTTGCCCCTTGCCTCTTGCTCTATGCTCTATGTGTTCGCGCCCTCTTTCGCCCCTACAGGGCGTACTTTGATTTTTCTGTTCAATTTGCTACCAACCTTGAACCCCTACGGGGTATTTATGATTGTCCTTTCTAATCAACTTATCCCTTCCAACTTGGCTGTTGGCTAATTGTAAAATCTGTCTCCTGAAAGTCTCCTTGCACCTTTCACCTTTCACCTTGCTCCTTGCCCCATGCTCTTTGCCCCATGCCCTATGCCCTATGCTCTCTGCTTTTGTTATCTTTCACCGATAACTGAAACGAATGACTTCTCCTCGCCAGCTCGCCGCCATCATGTTTACCGATATCGTGGGGTATACGCACATGATGCAATCGGACGAAAAGAAGGCGGTTGCTGTCCTCAAACACTATAATACCACTCTTGAAAAATGGGTAACCCAACACGGTGGTCGGGTAACCAATTACTACGGGGATGGAAGCCTTTGCATTTTCAACAGCGCCACAGCAGCAGTGCAATGCTCAGTGGACATTCAGAAGGAATTAAGACAAGAACCCATTGTTCCGCTCCGGATCGGACTACATATAGGTGAAGTGATCTTTGAAGAAGACAAAGCCATTGGAGATGGTGTCAATATAGCGTCACGGATTCAATCGCTCGGCCAGGAAAATACGGTGCTGATCTCAGCCGATATTCATGATAAGATCAAAAACAATTCCTCTTTCACATCTGCCTCCCTTGGGTTCTTCGATTTTAAAAATATCAACAAGCAAATGGAAGTGTTTGCGCTTTCCAATGATGGCTTGATGGTACCTGAGCGAAAGCGACTTTCAGGAAAAGTAAAGCCAAAAAACGTTGTTCGTAAATATGTGTATATCCTTCTCTCCACAATAGTCATCGGCATTGCCGCATCCCGATTGTACCCTTTGATCTTTCATAGTAATCATAATGGCAATGTTGAAAAATCAATAGCCGTTCTCCCCTTTACTGATATGAGCCAGGCCAGTGACCAGGAATATTTCAGCGATGGCCTTACCGAAGATATCATCACCCAACTCGCCAAGATCAAAGCCTTCAAAGTGACCTCGCGTACATCTATCATGAAGTACAAAAACAACAAGAAGTCGCTTAAAGAAATCGGAAATGAACTGGGCGCCACTATTATCCTTGAAGGTAGTGTACAAAAGTCCGGTGATAAAGTCCGCATCACTGCCCAGCTCATCAATGCATTGACAGACGAACATCTATGGGCAGAAACATATGATAGGACATTGGAAGACATCTTCGCTATTCAAACAGATATTGCCACTAAAATTGCAGAAGCATTGAAAGCTAATTTGTCCCCTAAAGAGGAACAAGATATTTCCAAAAAATATACGCTCAATACAGAAGCATACCAACTTTACCTCCAGGGGCGATATGAATGGAACAAGCGATTGGAAGCACCTGTGCGGAAGAGTATTGATTTTTTTAAACAAGCCATTGAATTGGACTCAACCTATGCCCTCGCGTATGCAGGCCTGGGCGATGCTTACCTCATGCTTGGCGTGTATAGCGCCCTGCGACCGGATGAGAGCTTTCCTGTTGGAAAATTGTATGCTGAAAAGGCTTTGCAACTTGATCCTTCCTTAGCAGAGGCGTATGCGACGCTGATTGATATCCATATTCATTATGACTGGGATGCCGACGCAGCAGAAGACTATTTTCAAAAGGCGGTAGGATCAAACCCTGAATACGCAAATGCCTATCATTGGCATTCGGAAGTGTACGATATGCGTCGCCAGTTTGACAAAGCTATCGAAGAATCCCGCAAAGCACTGTTGCATGACCCTTACAATATCACTATCAATATGCAACTTGGTAAGAACCTTATATATGCAGGTCAATATCAACTAGCTGTAGAGCAGTTGCAAAAAACATTACGTTTTGATTCAACGAGTGCATTAGTGCATTACAACTTAGGCATGGCCTATGTCGGATTAAATCAATTGGACAAAGCCTTGCATCAATTTCTATTGGCCACAGACCTCGGCCATGGGAATACCAGGATGATTGCAGGACTTGGGTTTGCAAAAGCGGTGACAGGGAATAAGGAAGAAGCACAGCGCATCTTTGATGACTTGCTTACACAATCAAAAAGCAGTTATGTTCCATACTATGATCTGGCTACTGTAGCTGTAGGCCTGGGCAATAAAGAAGCGTCGATTAAATTTTTCGAACAGGCTTATGCAAACCGGGAACCCTGGATGCCTTTTATCGGGATGAACCCTTTATTCCTAAAATTAAAATCCGATCCTGCCTTTGATGCTTTGAAAAAGAAAATAGAAACGCAAAATACCTCCGGATGATTTGTCTTTGCCTAACGAATAATCTGACATGTTAAATAAATACGCTTTGATCAGGTACCAGCTCTTATGGAGCTTTATCATTAGTCTCTTCGCCATTGGCCTCCTGCAGGCTCAGGATAACAATTTGCCTTTTTATCTAAAAGACACACTGCCTGTCTCAGCCGAGGTGACTTCCAATCCATGCATTCTCATCAATGGTCTATGGAAATACCACCCCGATGACCATGCATACTCCCTGGATCAATGGACCAGTCCGGATTTTAATGATGCCGACTGGGAAGAAACTCCATCGAGATTGCCTGTTGACAGTCTCCCTAAAGGCGGATGGACAGGTGCCGGTTTGTTCCGGCTTCACTTGATCGTTGACTCAATGCTATGGAACAAACCCTTAGCTATTTTTATCGTTCAAAAAGGTGCATCAGAAATATACTTAGATGGCAAATTGGTCAGTAAATATGGGATTGTAGGGGGCAATGGCACCAAGGAAACCGGAGTAAGCACAATAACCGCACCTCCAGGTTTTATTATATTTTCAAAATCCGCCCATGTCATTTCTGTTCGATTTTCTTCCTTCAGCATTCTACACAACCGACCTCCCGGCATAACTGATCTTGGATTTATTGTTGCTATTGGAAACGCCACAACAGCAACTCAACAAAGTCAAAACAATCTGAAATTCTTCAGAACTATTGAAGTCCTGGCCATTGCCATACCCCTGACGTTTAGCTTGCTTCACCTTCTATTATTCCTGTTTGCCGGCAGGATCCGATCGAATCTTTACTTCGCTGTATTCACGTTTTTCATTGCACTATGGGGTATCCTTGAACATGAATCATTTTTCACAATAGAACTGCAGGCAGCCCTAACCCTAAAACGGCTTTGGCCTGTGTATGCAGCATTGGCTCCACTCACCGGGATCAGATTTCTTTATGCTCTTTTCTACCCAAGGATTCCCAAACAGTTTTGGGTTTTTACATTCTTGGCATTCGTACTTGCTGTAGCAAGTTGGTTAATCATCAATACAATAATCTCCATTCTCATCCTCGTCCTTTTTATTCTGTATATCTTCGAAATGATCAGAGTGGTTATTGTCGCCATTCGTCACAAGAAACCAGGCGCTAAAATTATTGGGTTCGGATTTATGACTTTTGGCTTCAGCCTGTTGACATTGATCATTGCAGGGCTTTTATTTCATTATTTCGCATTCCAGTTCTTCTACGGAATGCTCTACCTCGTTGGCGTTCTTGGCATCCTCATCTCCATGTCCCTTTACCTGTCGATGTCCATCTCCAACACTAATAAAAACCTGGTAGCACAAACACAAAAATCCCTTGCACTTGAACTGGAAAACGCCCGTAAAGAAGTCGAATTGGAAAAAGCCGCCGAACTCAAGCAAGCATTCCAGGCACTTGAGGAATCCCACACTACCCTGAAAGCTACGCAGGCCCAACTCATCCAATCCGAGAAGATGGCTTCCCTCGGAGAACTCACTGCAGGTATCGCTCATGAAATCCAGAACCCACTCAACTTTGTCAACAACTTTTCAGAAGTCAATACAGAGTTGATTGATGAAATGAAAGAGGAATTGGCTATAGGTAATATGCAATTGGCAAATGAAATCGCCTCCAATATTAAAGAGAATGAAGAAAAAATAAACTTTCATGGCAAGCGTGCTGATGCCATCGTAAAAGGCATGCTCCAGCACAGTCGAAGCAGTAGTGGTGTTAAAGAACCAACCGACATCAATGCACTTGCTGATGAATACTTGCGTCTTGCTTATCACGGCTTGCGCGCCAAAGACAAATCATTTAATGCGACGATGAAGACCGATTTTGATCCGAACATCGGATTAGTCAATGTGATACCTCAGGATATCGGTAGGGTGATTCTCAATCTCATCACGAATGCGTTCTACGCCGTCAGTGAAAATCAGAAAATGCTTTCTCAAACCCCCTACCCCCTGAAAGGGGGAATTGAATACGTTCCAATTGTAACAGTCACAACAAAACATCAACTCCCCCTTTCAGGGGGTAGGGGGTTTGACGGATCTACAGGTCCATGGGTCGAAATAAGTGTCTCCGACAACGGCCCCGGCATCCCCCAAAATATAATTGACAAGATCTTCCAACCCTTCTTTACTACTAAACCCACTGGGCAAGGCACCGGCCTCGGATTGTCATTAAGTTACGATATTGTGAAAGCCCATGGCGGTGAGCTGATAGTGGAAACAAAAGAAGGTGAAGGAACTACATTTATTATCCGAATTCCTGATGCCTGAACCAAAACAGAAGATTTCTGTAATTAAAATATACTAAAGACATTATTCCTGTATATCAAATCCGTGAAATCCTTAAATCCGAGTAATCCGTGATTCAGACAAAAAAGGCCATCGTTTTAGCGAAATCTGATAGTTCTACCCCTTTATTTATTTCTCTGATGACAAGGCTATGTTGTGTCTGTTTTAGTTTGATCATTAACTATTCAGATGTGATGTCACAAGCATCCTATCCCGCTGGCGATTATTGGGTTCAAAACTTTAAGAAAACGGATGGCCTTCCGGAAGATATCATTATCGATATTACCCAGGACCATAAAGGGTATATATGGATGACCACGCCACACAAACTGGTACGTTATGATGGCTATTCATTTAAAATATTTAATCCTAACGATCAATTTCCAGATGCCTATGTCCATTTCTATCCGGGCCTCGAAGAAGATGTGGATGGGATTCTTTGGATGTTCAATCTAAGAAATGGTCTCTTTAGCTTTAATCCGGTCACCGAAAAATTCACACCATACACATCACAGGATAATTCCAATTCCTTAAGTGATAACAACATTTTAAGCATAACTAAAGATAAAGCGCAAACAATCTGGATTAGTACCTTCAACGGTTTGAATAGAATAAATAAGATCAAAGGCCAGGTTTTGATAGAACAATTTGGAAAGATTGATGTTGAGCCAATCTCAAAATTTATCGACACACTATTGACACAAAACACCTCTATTGTCAATTTAACAAAAATTGGAAATGATACATTAAGATCTACCTCATTTGAAATTTCCGATTCAACGTATGTTTTGATAACCTGCCTTGGCGAAAGCGTCAGAACAGTTGCCGATTATGGTTACATTTTAAATATGAAGGGTGATACTGCCTGGAAATATATGGCAGATAAAATTATTTCCGGAGGTGGTGCATCAAAGAATGCATTGCAACTTGACATTGTAAAACTTCCTCCAGGTAAATACTCCGCTTTCTACAAATCAGATGATAGTCACGCATGGAATAACTGGAATGACAAGCCACCCATCCGGCCGGATTGGTGGGGCATTCAGGTAACACCATTAAAGCCAGACATAGCTAATAAAATAGAGCAACGATTATCAGAAGTCAACTCAACCAGGGGGCATACGGATTATTCCATACAAACCATTCTACATGACTCCAATGGCACTATGTGGGCCATATCCAACTTCGGTCTGGACAAAATAACTATATCATCTACATCCTCGGGGGGGTACTTGATTCAAAATGTAATTTTACCACCCAATTTTTACCCCAGCAGACATATCCTTGAGTTGGATGGTGAGCGACTCATCATAGCAGGAAACATCATGAACCCAGGCGATAGTGCATCGAGCCTGTGCACTGTGATATACAATCACAAGGCCAATACCTTTGAAATAAATACAGATGGCATTAAAACGATAGCCACTAGTAATTCAAAATGCTTTGTGCGGGATAAAAACCACAATTACTGGTTAGGTAGTTTTGAAAACAACCAGGGCCTGTATGTTTCAAGCACAGGATCTGACATGCCATCGTTTAAGAAATTAGATCTTACTCCACCAAAGAATAAAACACTAGAAAGCACGGGCAATGAACAAATATGGACCCTATTTGAAGATAGGTCCGGCTATATCTGGGTAGGATCAAGGCAAAATGGACTGTACAAAATCAAATCCCAAAAATCATATATTCAAAATATCATTGTAAAGGATCATGACAGTAGTACTTCAGGCATCAGTTATGATCAGATAGCAGAAGATGGAAATGGCACTATATGGCTACTTTCAACCAACAATGTCATTACCGGATACAATAGAAAAACAAAACAAATACAAAATTTCCCCTATAAGTCCATTGAATCATCCATAACGATACTTGTCAAAGAAAATGACGGCAACATTCTGCTTTCTGATGGCCATCATACCAGAAAGTATGATCAAGCAAAAGCAAAGTTTTTAGACGTCCCATTGCATGTTCCTGACTCCTTAAGGCTTGCAACTATGGATGCCAATGGAAACTATTGGGCTGTCAATACAAGTGCATCCAGTTTTGCTACTTTATTTGCTGTGTACAACGGGAAATATTTTCAATTTATACCATTTGATTCTACCAGTAATAGTGCTGGAATACGAAACATTCACCTTGGGAGGAATGGCCATATTTGGTTAGCTCCAAGTTTTACGGGAGTTCAACTTTATACATTAAATAATCAAACAAAAACCGCAACCTTTAATAAGCGATACTTACCTGAGGGCGTTGATGTGTTTGACATATATGAAGATGAAAAAGGAATCGTTTGGATAGGCACCTATGATAATGGACTGGTTAGACTTGATCCAATGAAAAACACGTATACATCCTTCACGATAAAGGATGGATTACCTTCCAATTTTATTCAAAAAATCATAGCATTTGATAACATGTTTTTGATCATTACAGATCTGGGGGCTGCATTTTTGACACTTGACAATCAATCCATCCGCAAGAGCAAAGAACTTGATGAATATCTGACCGAATACACAAACGGGGAATATCCAAACTCGACCTATGACCAGGGATTGATAAACAAAATACTTAAAACCACGACGGGCGAAATAGCGCTGGTCACTAAAAACGGCTTTTGCCTTTTCGATCCGGATGACTTTGGAATCGATACTATCAAACCCCTATTACAAATTTCAACACTGACAATAAACGGACATTCTTTCCATTTAGATAAATTACGGGATTCAACAGGATTGTCTTTTCCACATTTTCAGAATGATATCGAAATCGAATATATAGGCTTGCAATATGACCGCCCTGATCAAAACCAATATGCCTACATCCTCAAAGGGTCCAATAAAGAATGGATACTTGCAGGAACAGATCGAATTGCCCGATATGCTAATTTGCCACCAGGTCATTATGAATTTTTTATGAGGGCTTCCAATGCTGATGGGGTATGGTCGGATGATCAAATGATGTTTTCACTGACCATCAATCCTCCCTGGTGGCGTACATGGTGGGCCTACAGTCTGTATGGGATTTCACTTATAGTCCTGATATGGCGGCTACACCATTATCAAAAATTACGCACTCTCCGAATCGAACGTGAACGAACACAGCAAAGAGAACTGGCGCAAGCTAAGGAAATAGAAAAAGCGTATACTGAACTTGAAACTGCCCACGAAAATCTAAAAGCCACTCAAAAGCAACTCATTCAATCCGAAAAAATGGCTTCGCTCGGCGAACTTACTGCAGGTATCGCCCATGAGATACAGAATCCATTGAACTTCGTCAATAATTTTTCAGATTTAAATCAGGAGTTGCTCCTGGAAATGAAAACTGAGATAGGCAAAGGCAATATCGATGAAGCAACATCTATTGCCAATGATGTTATGGCCAATGAAGAAAAAATCAATCACCATGGGAAACGTGCTGATGCCATTGTCAAAGGAATGCTTCAGCATAGCCGAAGCAATACGGGGATCAAAGAACCCACCGATATCAATGCATTGGCTGATGAATACCTGCGTCTCGCCTATCACGGCTTACGTGCAAAGAACAAATCGTTCAATGCCACCATGAAAACAGATTTTGATCCTGCTATAGGCATGGTCAATGTCATTCCACAGGATATCGGGAGGGTGATTCTCAATTTGATTACGAATGCGTTTTATGCTGTGTCCGAGAAACAAAAGTCCCTTCAAACCCCCTACCCCCTGGAAGGGGGAGTTGATTTTGAGCCTTTAGTTTCGGTATCCACAAAACTTCAAGTCCCCCTTTCAGGGGGTAGGGGGTCAGTCGGGGCAATGGTCACTATTAGTGTACGCGACAACGGCTCCGGCATTCCCCAATCCGTATTAGATAAGATCTTCCAGCCTTTCTTCACCACTAAGCCCACCGGTCAGGGTACTGGCCTCGGTTTGTCTTTAAGTTACGATATTGTGAAAGCGCATGGAGGCGATTTGCTGGTGGAAACCAAAGAAGGCGAAGGCTCCACATTTATCATTCAATTACCGGTAGGCAATCCGTGAAATCTCTAGATCTATGTACTCCTTTAATTTTCTCCGTGAGCTCCGTGTCTTCTCCATGTACTCCGTGCGAAACTATCTCCATATTCTCCCTGATCAAAACAAAAGAAGAAGGGACCACTTTTATAATTAAATTACCCATTATCTGATTCATTCTGATGAAGGCAAAAGAAAATGAGGAGAATATGGAGTCTGTAAAAGCAGAATTATTGCTCATCACCAATACCTTCTGGCAAGCGCTGGCAGACAGGGACATTGAAAAACGATTCTTGCAATGTGCAGACACCATTACATTTATCGGCACCGGCCTGGATGAAAAAGCATCCGGCAAGGCAGCCTATTATGCTATCAATAAAAAAGGTGTTGAACAATATCCTGAAAAATTTAAGTTGACCATTTTGTGGGAACGGGCGTCTGTCATCGAGGATATCGGCTGGGTAGAAAATGAAACTGAATGGGCCCAGATGATCAATGGAAAAGAGGAAAAGACGCTCATCCGGAATACCATCGTCCTGAAAAAAACAGATGGAAAGTGGTGGATTGTTCACGTACATGGCTCTGTTCCCGATTTCCGCTTATCTGGGCAAAACTACATCACCAATGCGGAGACTATAAAGATCAATCGCGAACTGGAAAGAGAAGTTTATCAGCGAACAAAAGAACTGAATCAAAAAAACCGGGAACTCGAAATTGAATCCTCTCTGGAAAGGGTTAGGGCAGTTGCCATGGGCATGCACGAACCCGATGACATGCTCGAAGTCTGCCAAATGATATCTGATCAACTGAAGATCCTTGGCATCGGTGAAATCCGGAATGTGCAAACTGCGATTGTTGAGGGACGTGAGGATGGTCACTACATGAACTACCAGTACTTTCCGCAATACGATAAGAGAATTATTGAGGATGTTGAAATTGGTAAACATCCGAATGTGCAGGCAATGATTAGCCGGATGCAACAATCTCAGGATGCATTCTTCTCACATTCCTTTACAGGGATTGCCCTCGAGGAATGGAAGCAATATCGAAAGGATGACCACCAGTTTTCAGATCCGATCCTTGATGAAGCCAATCAAGTACACTTCTATTTTTATTCCATCGGACAGGGTGGCCTGGGACTTTCCACTTATACCCTATTGGCCGAAAACCAAATAGCCCTCTTTCAAAGGTTCCGTAATGTTTTTACCCTGGCCTACCAGCGTTTCAGGGATATTGAACAAGCGGAAGCGCAAGCCAGGGAAGCACAAATAGAAGCTTCTCTGGAAAGAGTCCGCGCCCGTTCAATGGCTATGCAGAAAAGTGAGGAGTTGGTAGAAGCCTCCAATGTGCTTTTTAGTGAATTGCACAAATTGGGGATTGAAGCTATCCGCACAGGCGTTGGTACGGTAGACAGTGAGAAAGAAACAATCGTAGTCTGGTCTTCGCAACTAATCGAAAAAAATGAAATAAAAATACTTGGTGAAGTTCCCAGGAAGGCGCATCCTTTTTTTGACGCCTATTATACAGCATGGAAAAGAAAAGAACCCTGGCTTACCTATACCATGCATGGTGATGAGATTAAAGCATACTATTGGAAAATGTCTGCGCTACTCTCCTATCCTGAAAAAACCGAATTTAATCCCACGGAGTCTTTCAATATTTTCTTCTTTCCTGAAGGTTCGCTCAATGTGATTACCGACAGGACACTGACAGAAAGTGAATGCAAATTGATCCAGCGATTTGCAACTGTATTTGGACAGATCTATCGCCGCTTCCTTGATATGCAATTGGCAGAAGCCCAGGCAAGGGAGGCCCAGATTGAACTAGCTCTGGAAAGGGTGCGTGCCAGAACTATGGCTATGCAGCGTAGTGATGAGTTGTCCGAAACAGCTTACATACTTTTTCAACAGTTTACAGCATTAGGTGAGTCCCCTCTTCAAATTACAATCGGCATTGTACATGAAGAGGAAGGTTATATAGAATTCCGTGTAACAGATTGGGCAGGTGGCGGGTTACAGGTTAATCGCGGATTTAATGCCAGCATCGATGAGCCTACGCTCATTTATAAAATGTTTACTGCCTGGAAAGGACAACAAAAATCGCTGGTGATTGATCTCTCAGGAAAAGAACTGGAGGACTGGGTTACATTCAGAAATGCAATCAGCGGAGTTAAGGTCAGCAGCACAGATACCAAAGGACGCAGAGTGATCACTTGTGCTTTTTTCTCCAAGGGACATATTTCTTTTTCTTCGTCTGAGCCCCGACCGAAGGAAACCACACAGTTACTGGAAAGATTCGCCGGTGTATTTGATCAGACCTATACACGATTTCTGGATTTACAAAAATCAGAAGCCCAGACAAAGGAAGCACAAATTGAGGCTGCATTGGAAAGGATTCGAAGCAGGACAATGGGTATGCAAAAAAGCGAAGAGCTCCGGGAGGTTATCCAGGTGGTCTATCAACAATTCAATCATCTGCATATCCTGATAGAGCATACAGGATTTATTATGGATTATAAGGCCAGGGATGATATGCATATTTGGCTGGCAGACAAGTATGCGAGTCCTTTTGAAATAACCATTCCATACTTTGATTCCCCGCATTGGAACAGCTTTGTTGAAGCTAAAGAAAAAGGAAATGATTCCTTTGCCAATCTATTGGCCTTTGAAGAAAAAAACAAATTTTACCGGGACCTTTTTGTACTGATTCCATCATTGCCTGATGAATCAAAGAAATCTATTCTTGACAAACCAGGTCTTGCTATTTCAACTGTACTGTTAGACAATGTCGGCCTGTACATTGAAAATTTTCAAGGCATTCCGTATACGGATGAGGAGAATGCTGTACTGATGCGTTTTGGAAAAGTATTCCAACAAACGTACACACGCTTTCTTGATTTACAAAAGGCAGAAGCACAATCAAAAGAAGCCCGGATAGAAGCTTCCCTTGAAAGAGTACGAGCTCAGGCAATGGCAATGCATAGCTCTGATGACCTGGCCTATACCATTGATACCTTTTTTACAGAATTAAAAGGACTTGGCGTAACGCCACACCGCTGTGGTGTTGGTATAAATGATGTGGAGACAAGGACAGCGGCGATGATTGCTACAACAGCCACACATGGAAATGAAACGAAGAAAGTATCGGGAATCCTTAAACTCACAGGACATCCTGTTTTGGATAACATATTTGAACATTGGGTAAAACAGGAGGAATATCATCCTGTGCTCCGTGGCAAAGAAATACTGGACTATTACAATGTCATGAATCCCCAGGTTGATGTTACAACCTTTGCCCAGGACGAAACGCAATTTGGTTATTATTTCTTCTTTAAGGAAGGCGGTGTATTCGCATGGTTTGATACAGCAATGGATGAAAGTATTCTCCAGATTTTCAGGAGGTTTACTACAGTATTGAGCCTGACTCATCGCCGCTATATGGATCTCAAAGAAGCGGAAGCACAAGCGAGAGAAGCCAGGATTGAAGCTGCATTGGAAAAAGTCCGTAGCCGTACGATGGCCATGCAAAAAAGTACTGAATTACCTGAAGCAGCCAATTTGCTCTTTCAGCAATTACAGGCTTTAGGCATGCCCGCGTGGAGTGCAGGGTACACGCTATGGGATACTGATAAAAAAGCCATAACGTTGTGGATGAGTAGTGAAGGGGTTATCCAACTTCCTTTCAAAGCTCCACTTACGGAAGACCCTTCATTTATCCACTTTTTAGATGCATATCAGCGTGGTGAATCTCTGCATGTAGAAGAAGTAGGCGGAGAAGCTCTTGCGGCGCATTATACCTACATGCGAACATTGCCAGGTGTAGGTGAAGTCCTTAACAAGATCATTGAAGCCGGATTTCCATTGCCAACATTTCAGATTTTTCATGCAGCTTATTTTTCCCACGGCTTCCTTCTTTTCATTACGTATGAACCGGTTCCGGATGCCCATGATATTTTCAAACGGTTTGCAACCGTTTTTGATCAGACCTATACAAGATTTCTTGATCTGCAAAAATCAGAAGCGCAAACCAGGGAAGCGAAGATTGAAGCTGGTCTTGAACGGGTACGAAGCAGGACTATGGCAATGCAATCATGTGACGAACTTGCAGAGACAGCATCTGTCGTACTATACGAACTCGTAAAACTTGGTATTGCACCCAGTCGTCTCTACATAGCCATCATCGAAAACGACCATAGAGACGTGCATTTTTATCTGACTAACGAAGATGGTGGCAAAGATTGCTCTGTATATACAGCACAGATAGAAAAGAACAGCACGATCCGGAAAATGTATAATGGCTGGGCTGACCAACTCGCTTCTATATCGTTCAGTATGGAAGGTGATGAACTTAGTGCCTACTTCGATTATCTGAGAGAAGAGGTTGGCGTACCTTTCAAAAGCGCACAAATTCCACCCCGGAGAGTTCAAACAATTGCCTATTTCTCCCAGGGATATATTGGTATTGCCGCTCCTGATGATCAACCTGAAGAGACAACAAAACTGCTGGAGCGTTTTGCTGCCGTATTTAACCTCACCTACACACGCTTTAATGACTTAAAGCAAGCTGAAAAACTTGCTTACCAGGCAAACCTGGATCTCTTACGATTAAAGGAAGAAAAAGCGCGTACCGAAATGGCATTGGCTGAATTAAAAGCAGCCCAGGCACAACTCATCCAATCCGAAAAAATGGCCTCCCTCGGCGAACTCACTGCAGGCATCGCGCATGAGATTCAAAATCCTTTAAACTTCGTCAACAACTTTTCAGACGTCAATACCGAATTGATTGAGGAAATGAAAGCTGAGCTTGCTTCAGGAAATACAGAAGAGGCCATTGCGATCGCCAATGACATCTTCGACAACGAACAAAAAATAAATCATCACGGCAAACGCGCCGATGCAATTGTCAAAGGCATGCTCCAACACAGCCGCACCAGCAGTGGCGTTAAAGAGCCAACAGATATCAATGCATTAGCAGATGAATACCTCCGTCTCGCCTATCATGGCTTGCGAGCGAAAGACAAATCGTTTAATGCAATCATGAAAACAGATATTGACGAGAGCATTGGGAAGATCGATATTATACCACAGGACATAGGAAGGGTGATTTTGAATCTGATTACGAATGCATTCTATGCTGTTAACGAAAAGAAGAAACAACAAATGGAAGGTTACGAACCTATCGTTACCGTAACCACAAAGAAAACTGATGACCGGATAATGCTTTCCATAAAAGACAATGGAAATGGTATCCCTCCATCCATCATGGATAAAATTTTCCAACCCTTCTTCACCACCAAGCCCACCGGACAAGGCACCGGCCTCGGTTTATCATTAAGTTACGACATTGTGAAGGCGCACGGCGGCGAATTGCTTTTGGAAACAAAAGAAGGTGAAGGAACAACGTTTGTCATTCAATTACCAATCAAATCCTGATTGATGAAGGCAGGCCTGAAAATATTGTTCTTTCTACTGTTTCCATTCTTTGGAATGGCACAGGCTCCAGCGACCTCAGGGCAACAAAATGTGCCGGATAGTTTGAGGGAAGTCCTGGCTGGTGCAAATAATGATTCTATCCGCTATCAGGCTTGCAGGTTGCTGTATACCTATTATGAAGAAAGAAACAGGGATTCAGCCTTACACTACGCGAACCAAAGGCTATTGCTTTCTACAAAGAATAAAAAGATCATTCCACAAGCCTTCGATCTGGGGGTAAAAGGCTATCAATTGATCTACCTGGGACGATTTGGAGAAGCCCTTGATTGCCTCCTGCAAGGTTATACAATTGCAGAAGATCCGCGGAATGACAATAAGGAATCCTGGCAACTCAATAATTTTCCATCGCCAGGTAAAAACCGCTTGATGACACTTTCCATGATCAATCACATGTTTGGTCATCTGATGCTGCAAACCCATAATGTTGACAAACAGCTCCACTATCTCAAGGAAGGCAGACGAATTGCCTTGGAGATCAATAATCAATTTCGCGTTGTAGTAGGCGATATGGTACTCGGCAGCAGTTACCTGACACTTAATCAACCAGACTCAGCGATGTATTTTGCCAAAGAAGCTGAGCATTATGCCATGGAAGCCAGTATCAAGAGATATTATGGATATATCTGGTTCGTGATGGGTGATGTCTACTTCAAAAAGGGAGAGATGAAATCAGCACTGGACTTTTATCACAAAGCCTTACAATCTGCACTTCAACAACAAAACCTGGCAACGTCAGTCATTTGTTATGACCGGTTGATACAATATCATCTCCTGGAAGGAAACAAAGATTCCGTTTTAGGTTACGCACTGGAAAATCTGAAAAAGCTAAAAACCATTGGAGCCGTAACATCCACTGCCGCACAGGAAATCAATATGGGAACTGCGTATGAACAAGTAGCTATCGGGTATACAATAGCCAATCGTCTTGATAGTGCTTTTAAATACCAGGGACTTGCCCTCACCACCAAAGACAGTTTATCCAGAATAAAAATTAAGAATCTGGCTGACTTTCAAAACCTGTCACTTAATGAACAACTGCGCCTGCAACATATCGAACAGGAAAAAGTGCTTTATCAAACTAAGATCAGGACCTATGCCATGCTCGCCGGTCTTGTTGTTTTCATGCTCATCGCATTTCTGTTGTACCGCAACAACCGTAATCGCCACAAAGCAAATCTCATATTGAAGATACAGAAAGAAGAACTTCAATCCACCCTTTCTGAATTAAAATCAACGCAATCCCAGCTCATCCAATCTGAAAAAATGGCTTCGCTAGGAGAACTCACAGCGGGCATAGCCCATGAAATACAAAACCCACTCAACTTTGTCAACAACTTTTCTGAAGTCAATACTGAATTGATTGAAGAAATGAAGCAGGAATTGCAAACCGGAAATACCGAAGAAGCTATTGCCATCGCCAATGATATCGCAGACAACGAACAAAAAATAAATCATCACGGCAAACGCGCGGATGCTATTGTCAAAGGCATGCTACAGCACAGCCGCACCAGTAGCGGTGTCAAAGAACCAACCGACATCAATGCACTCGCGGACGAATATCTGCGTCTGGCTTATCACGGCTTGCGCGCAAAGGATAAATCGTTTAATGCAACCATGAAAACGGATTTTGATAAAAGTATTGGTATGATTGACATCATTCCGCAGGATATCGGGAGAGTGATTTTGAATTTGATTACGAATGCGTTTTACGCTGTATCAGAAAAACAAAAGACCATCCAGACCCCCTACCCCCTGAAAGGGGGGCCAGATTATGAACCCAGTGTTTCAGTAATTACAAAACATCAACTCCCCCTTTCAGGGGGCAGGGGGTCAGACGGAGCAAATGGGTTTATCGAAATCTCTGTCTCCGACAACGGCCCCGGCATCCCTCAACACATCCTCGACAAAATCTTCCAACCTTTCTTCACCACAAAGCCCACAGGACAAGGCACCGGCCTCGGTTTGTCATTAAGTTACGATATTGTGAAAGCCCATGGCGGCGAACTCACGGTTGAAACAAAGGAAGGAGAAGGAACAACGTTTATGATTCGATTACCTGTTACATGAATCACTTTTTAAATAAATTAAAAGACTATATAAATTAACGTATAAAATAAATAAATCCCCTTATGGGTGAAATCAGCGTAATCCATAAATCAGTTTTAATCTGTGTTCTCCGTGCGAAACTATCTCCCCGTTCATGATTAAACAGTTGTTAAGATACCTGTTTGTTTGCCTCCTGTTCGTAACAGGATATAGCGCTGCACAGACACAGGAAATAAAATTCAACCTGATCAACGGCATGAACGGCATCTTCCTGGGCAAGATTAATAGTATTACCCAGGACCGGGATGGCGCGATGTGGTTTTCGGACCAGACCAACAGGTGTATCACCCAGTACGATGGAAACAGGATGATTCGGTATCAACACAATCCCAGGGACACCAACACACTGGGAGGATACTACCCCGAATGGATTTGTGCAGATTCGAATGGAATCATCTGGATTGGTTTCTTTGGATTTGGGATGGATAGGTTTGATCCGGCTACGAAGACATTCACGCATTTCCGGCATGATCCCAATGATCCTGCAAGCATAAGCAATGATACAGTCAGCAACATCCTCGTAGATCACCAAAAGAATATCTGGATAGGTACGAATCGGGGACTGAACCTTTTTGATCCGGCGACAGGGAAATTCAAAAGATTTGATAATGATCCGACAGACCCTACTAGTTTAAGTTACAATAAAGTTAGGGCCTTGTACGAAGATCACCAGGGTACACTATGGGTTGGAACAGGCTTTGTCTGGGACAATAATGCACTGGGTGGCTTGAACCGGTTTGACAGGAATACCGGAACCTTTACCCGCTACCTTCATGATCCGAAAAATAACAACAGTCTCATCAATAATAAGGTGCGGGCCATCTTTGAAGACAGTCATGGCATACTATGGATAGGCACTATGGGCGATGGTTTACACTCCATCGATAGAACTACCGGAATTATTACGCGACATACCCATGACCCCAGGCATCCTGAAAACCTATGCAGGCCTGCACTGAAAAGCGAATCTGATCACATCACTTTTATAACAGAAGACGCAGAGCAGTGTCTTTGGATCGGAACACTTGCCAATGGCCTTCTTCGTTACAATCCTCAAACAAAAGTTTCCTCGCACTATTCGTCTGCCAATTCCACCGGGTCCGGTTTCAAAGATGAAAGTGGTTGGGTAGCGTATGCCTCAACAGGTGGATGGCTATGGATCAGTACACAGGAATCAAATTTGTACAAGGTTGACTTATTGATCACAAAAGTCAATCTGGATACTGATTTTGGGTATACAAGCTTTTCACTTTTGGACAAGGACAAGGGTGTTCAATGGTATACAACAGCCAATGGCCTCATCCGAAAAGATTTATCAAAAGGGTCAATGAAAACCTTCCGTTATGACCCAACAAACCCAAAAAGCATAAGTAGTAACTGGCCAAGCAAAATCTACAAAGATCCCGAAGGCACCATCTGGATTTCAACCCCTGCCGGACTAAACCGGTTCGACGATAAAACGCAAACCTTTACCAGGTATGTCACGGATGCAAATGATTCGACCAGCCTTGCATGGAATGATGTATCAGCACTCTATACTGACAGCCAATCCAATTTCTGGGTTGGCACCTATGGCGGAGGGATACATTTGATGAATAAAGAAGAAGGAACATTTACAAGATTCAAATCAAGTGATACCGATAGCACCAGCCTGAGCGGAGACATTGTAACCGCAATTGTAGAAGGGGATAATAACGAGCTGTGGATCGGCACATGGGACACCAGGGGGATCAGCAGAATGAATGTTCAGACTAAAAAATGTAAAAGATATCTGCCTGGTACGACTGTTGGAGCCATACTAAAAGATAGCAAAGGGGAGCTCTGGGTTGGTTCAGAAAACATTTACAAATACGACAAACTAAATGACACATTTGCCTTATATACGGTTGGTGGTGTCCCTGTGACGATCAATGAAATGAAATCCATGATAATAGACAACGAAGATAATCTGTGGATATTCTCCGTATCTGGCATCATCCGTATCAATCCAGCTAAAGATCAGTATATAATCTATGGTAAACAAAATGGATTCACCGCGGAGGATTATCCATATGTATCAGCGACCCTCCTGCGTAATGGCAAAATCTTTGTAGGTGAATGGGCGGGTAGTTACACCTTCGATCCGAATAAATTTAGAATACCGAAAGGGCGGCAGCAATTAGCTTTCAACCATTTTTACATCAATGGCAGGCTGATAGAGCCCGGTCCGAATAGTCCATTGTCGACATTTCTGAAAAACACCAAAGAAATTCACTTATCACATGATCAGAATGCTTTCTCGATCACATATACATCTGTTGATTTCAGTCCCGATGAATCCAAACAATACTATTATAAACTTGAAAATTATGACAAGGATTGGCAACGAACCGATCCGAATGGCCAACTCTATTATTTTAGTATTCCGCCCGGAACCTACAAGCTACGGATCAATTCTACCAATACGATGTATGGCACCTGGGTAGAAAAAGATATCACGATCATCATTTCTCCTCCATGGTGGAAAACCTGGTGGGCCTACATGCTCTGCGGCATCGCCATTGTTGGACTATCATTTTCTGTACATCGTTATCTAAAAGCCCAGGTGATCAAAGCAGAAAGAGAAAGGAACAGGGCACATGAACTGGCGCAAGCAAAAGAAATTGAAAAAGCATATCACGAATTAAAGAATACGCAGGCGCAACTGATCCAATCTGAAAAAATGGCCTCTCTCGGTGAACTGACTGCCGGCATCGCGCATGAGATTCAGAATCCACTAAATTTCATCAACAATTTCGCAGATGTCAACGCTGAACTCATCGATGAATTGAACCAGGAAATTGAGAAAGGCGATATGGCCGAAGTGAAATCCATTTCCCACAACATCAAAGAGAATGAACAGAAAATAATCTTTCACGGAAAGCGCGCTGACTCCATCGTCAAAGGCATGCTCCAACATAGTCGCGCCAGCAGTGGCACTAAGGAACCAACAGACATCAATTCCCTTGCAGATGAATATTTACGTCTCGCCTATCATGGGTTGCGCGCCAAAGACAAGACATTCAATGCCACCATGAAAACCGACTTTGATACAAATATCGGGCTGGTCAATGTCATACCGCAGGATATAGGAAGAGTGATTTTGAATTTGATTACGAATGCGTTTTACGCTGTATCAGAAAAACAAAAGACCATCCAGACCCCCTACCCCCTGAAAGGGGGACCAGATTATGAACCCAGTGTTTCAGTAATTACAAAACATCAACTCCCCCTTTCAGGGGGCAGGGGGTCAGACGGAGCAAATGGGTTTATCGAAATCTCCGTCTCCGACAATGGCCCCGGTATCCCTCCACACGTACTGGAAAAAATCTTCCAACCCTTCTTCACCACAAAGCCAACAGGACAAGGCACCGGCCTCGGATTATCATTAAGTTACGATATTGTGAAAGCCCATGGCG
>JAGOIB010000117.1:4763-6608 GCA_017995875.1 Saprospiraceae bacterium | reverse complement strand
GTAAATTTTCCGGATTTTTCTTCAAAGATCTGCTGTGCCAGTTTTTCAAACTGCAAATGAGCTGTTTTTTGCAGTTCAGTAATATCCTGTTTTTGAGTAGAAAGCTTATCCAATAGAGCGGCATTATTGGCGGTGTATTCAGCAAGTTTTTGTTTTGCTGAATTGATTTCCGTTTGCTGGCTTTTGTTGGTCTCTGTTTGTTCTGTTAGTGCAGCAGTAATTTCCTTAAGCCGCTCACCATTCATCTTTAGGGTAGCCTCCAGTGTGGCGGTCCTGGATAAAAGAGAAGTCAATTCAGCATCTTTCGATTCAGCCTTTTGCTGAAAGGATGATGCCAATTCCTGCTGTGACCTTAGCTTTTCTTCAGTGAATTTGAGCGCATTAGATGTATCATTGAGCCTGGCAGCGAGACCTTCATAGTCCTGTTTAGACACAGAATTGCTTTTGTGCAACAAGGTAAAGAGGACATATGCAATGACCAATCCGGCAATGGCACCAATGAAGAGAGGGGTTAATTCCATTTGGTAAATTTCGACAAATTCCGGGAAGTTCTGCCTTTGTCTGGAAAACAAGCCTTGTTCATTCATGTTCTTTATATTTCATGTTCCCTATATTGGGCATGAAATCATACATCATTTTTGAAAAGTTTAGAGTTATGAAAACCAACCCTGGTCTTTATAAAAATGCCCTCGAAAAAGCCTTCCACCTCGGAAATGATTTTCTCGATGGCCTTGACACCAACCCTGTTGAAACCAGGGCCACTTATGAAGAATTAAAATCCCTGTGGGATTGGAAACTTCCTCAGGAAGGCAAAGCGCCAGTAGATGTCATCGAAGAGCTCAACCGTTCAGCCAGACCGGGACTTAACCTCAATCAATCAGGCCGCTTCTTCGCCTGGGTGATAGGTGGCTCACATCCTTCGGCTATAGCAGCCGATTGGCTTACCTCCGCATGGGACCAGAACGCCGGCCTTTATGCAGGTACCCCGTCCAGTGGTATCGTTGAAGAAATAGCAGGCTCCTGGTTGAAGCAATTACTGAATATTCCTGAGCAGGCCACATTTGCCTTCGTCACAGGTGGACAGATGGCCAATTTCACTTGTCTCAACGTCGCGCGAAATCATCTCTTCCACCAGGCCGGGTGGGATTTTGAAGCAAATGGATTTTATGGCGCACCAATGATCCGAATTATCTGCGGCGATCAGAAACATAATACAGTTATAAAGGCTCTGAGGATGCTTGGGTTTGGAAAAAACGTCATTGTTGAGCTGCCTTCACATGAGGACGGGACCATCCAGGTGGAAGCAGTGAGAAGGGAATTTGAACGTGATCCCACGATCCCAACATTGCTTGCACTGCAGGCTGGAGAAATTCATACAGGCGCTTTCGATGATTTTGATTCCATTATTCCAATTGCACATCAACATAAAGCATGGGTGCATATCGATGGAGCATTCGGTCTGTGGGCCGCAGCTTCACCCTTATATGCCCACTTCATGAAAGGCGCTGAGCAGGCAGATTCATGGTCCACAGACGGACACAAATGGCTCAATGTGCCTTATGACAGCGGTTATGCTTTCGTAGCCCATCCATCATCTCATTTCAAAACATTCACCAACAGCGCCGGCTATCTGGTAGAAGATAAAAAGGCAAGAGATCAGATGAACTGGGCACCTGAACTATCGCGAAGAGCAAGAGGCTATGCAACCTATGCCGTCATCAAAGAGCTTGGCGCGAATGGAATTGAAGCACTTGTCGATCGCCTTTGCAGGCATGCATCATCCATCGTAAAAGGCGTCTCCGGCTTTCCTCAGGTAGAAGTCTTGGCATATCCTGTTATCAACCA
>JAGOIB010000117.1:0-4663 GCA_017995875.1 Saprospiraceae bacterium | reverse complement strand
TCCTTGACGCTAAGTATAAACCCCACCTTAAACACATTCTCAATCGAAATCCTCGGGTCTTTCTGCAAGAGTTTCCTGATCCGTGAGATGAATACATCAAAACTTCGTCCAAGGAAATAATCTTTCTTACCATATATTTTTTCAACTGCATCATCCCGTCGCAAGATCTTGTCCTGGTGCATGCATAGTAGTCGGAGCACTTCATTTTCTTTTTCTGTCATGCGCCATATCTCGCTATTCCAGGAAAGCTCCTGTCTGGAATAATCAAAGGCGTAATCACCGATCAGGAACTGAATGGATCCTGCACCATTATCTGAATTTACTGCTTCACTCCTGCGCATCATCACCTGGATCCGGCATAGCAATTCATCTTTGTCGAAGGGCTTTCGGATATAATCTTCAGCCCCCAAGGCGAAACCATGGAGCATATCTTCCTTCAATGACCTTGCAGTAAGGAAAAGAAACTTCACCTGGGGGTCCACTTCTCTCAGGCGCCTGGCTACCGTAAATCCATCCATGCCGGGCATCATCACATCAAGGATGCACAAATCGAATTGCCCCGGAATATATTCTCTGAGGCCTGACTCTCCATCACTACACAGTTTTACTTTATAGCCTTCCCCCTGTAAAATCGTGGTGAGTAGATAGCCCATGCTTGTGTCATCTTCGACCAGTAATATTTTGGCGTCATTCATCATAGGAGATCAACTCAGTTTGGGTAAAAAAACATTGAAGCGGCTACCATGGTCAATACCGCAATCAAGCTGAATAAACCCTTTGTGCAATTCAACGATCCGCTTCACGTAAGCGAGACCAAGTCCAAACCCTTTCTGTTCGCTTTGCTGATCATCCTGGATCCGTTGAAATTTTTCAAATATCAGTTTGCTCTTTGATGCAGGAATACCTATGCCATTGTCCTGCACGGAGATGAGGACGCCGTCTTTTTCTTCTTTGGTGGAAATCGTGATGACAGGTTGGTGCTCTGTGTATTTCAACGCATTATCAATAAGATTGCGAAATACATTCATGAGATGTTGTCTGTCACCATAGATTTCATGTCCTTCCGGGATTTGGTCTAAGGAAACGGTGGCTTTCTTTTCATCTATCTGCATTTGCATCTCTTCGACTACGGCAGTGATTAATGGCTTTACATAGAGTTGTTCATTTTTCAGTGCATAGTCACCATGGTCGATTCGGGCGAGGTGTAGCACACGCTCTACCTGCTGTATCAATCGCGTATTTTCTTTCTGTATGATATCCAGAAATTTTGCATTGCCGGGATTGGATGGATCTTTGGACAACAGGCTTGTTGCAAGTTTGATATTGGTCAGCGGCGTGCGGAATTCATGTGCCATATTGTTATAGATTTCCGCATTGGTACGAAGTAATTTTTTTTGCTTCATAAGCCACCAATTGGCAAGCCAAAGCACAATAGCCGTAAAAAGGAGGATCAACACAGAAGCACCAATCATGTATTTGATTTTTCCCATCATAAATTTTTCCTTTTCAGGGAAAGCAAGTGTAACATACGATGCTTGCTGATCGGTTTGTGGAGGGATATTAATCACACACATTTGGCCTCCTTGTTTATGATCGACCTGGGGAGCTTCAGGTGATTGACTGATCTGGTAGTTCAGATCAATATTATAGAAATCAAGTGTCTTCCGAAGATCCGTCTGGAAGGATTGATTTTCAAGAAGTGCCGGACTACAGGTGACACTCTTATCGTTAGATGGAGTTTTCGGTTCGAGGCCAGGGATAAGGGAGTTATCCGGGCTTGAACACTGCACACCACCTCCATACTCTTCGAGGGTAGAGCATAAGGCCATGGAAGCGCGTTGATTGAAGATTTCTTCCGACAGCTTCCTTGAATGAGCGATCCATTTATATTGAAACAGCACCAGTCCAACCATCGCCAGGGTAGATGCCACAAGGAGGATGGTCACATGGTTTGTTTTATTCATGATGCAAAGTAACAGTGTAGCAGCGTCTGTCGGCTGTTTATAACACCTTTTTAACAAGTGAGTAACAGGTCAGTGACAAGTCAGAGGGGTAGGTGGGAATAGTTTTGTCATGTCAAATTTATCTATTCACTCACTAATTCTATTTGTTATGAAAAATGTATTGATGATTTTCTTTTTTGCAGCAGGATTTGCCATCACCTCTGTTGATGCTCAGAATTGTACGCCTTGCCCACCGGAATGCAAGATGGCTCCTTGTGCTTCCGCATGTAAAGGGAGTGCTGCTGCCGTTAATGTTAAGCCTGAAGGGGTAGCGTCTTTCGCTTCATTTTCACCTGAAGCTATAACAGCCGCCTGTAATACTGAAAAAATGTCCGGCAAGGACATGAAAGCCTGCGAGGCAAAGTGTACAGGTAATAAATCCACCTTGATTCCCGGAGGAACATCCGTAAGTGCACCCCAGGGTTGTACTCCGGCACCTGCTTGCCAGGTAAAAGGGTCAACACCGGCTAGTCCTGCACCAGCGAGTGCACCAAAACCAATCAAACAATAATTTCCAGGTAATCAGGAAATGTCAAGGGCGGCTGGTGTTTAGTGGACATCAGTCGCCTTTTTTTTTGTGGTATACGATTACATTAATTTTTCTCAGGACACTTTTTACATCTTTTCTTTCCCTTCTCCTTGTATTTTTTACAGCACTTTTTCTTGCACCAGATGGATATATCTGAATGAAATGCCATTGGGATTGACTGAAAGGATCGGTTCGCGAGAGGTAATTCAAGAAATAGCCACTGAGCAACCGGCATTTCCAGGTTAATGGAGGGATTCAATATGTTTTTACACGCTTCCAATTATTTGTAAGATAAATATATTGTATAACAGGATGTGAGAATAATAAATATCCCTACAATAAACATCAATGCTCTGGGGCGTATAAACTTAATCAGGTAAGGGCCGACTGGTGCGGCAAGTACACCACCAAGAATAAGCCCTAAGATTATTTTCCATCCTTCCAGGCCGAGAAAAAACAAGAACACGCCCGTGCTGAAAAAAGCAACAAAAAACTCAGCCGTGTTGACAGTGCCAATCGTCATTTGAGGTGTTTTGCCGCGATGAATAATATTGGAAGTAACTACAGGGCCCCAACCACCTCCACCAATGGCATCCAACAAGCCTCCAAAAAAACCGAGTGGGGCCACTCGTTTTATTTCATCTTTAAATAAAGGCTCACGAATACTTTTAATTAAAATCAAGATACCCAATATCAACAGGTATGCTGCCACAAAGGGTTTGACCACATTACCATCCAGAATTTTGGCCAACAGGAAAGCACCGAGCATTGCTCCAATAATGCCGGGAATAGCAAGCCGGATGAATAAATGTTTGTCCACATTTTTGAAGTAGAGATGAGACAAACCCGATACACCTGTGGTGAACACTTCTGCTGTATGAACACTTGCAGAAGCTACGGCAGGACTTATTCCCAATTGAAGAAGTATCGTTGAACAACTTACACCATATGCCATTCCCAGTGTTCCATCAATGATCTGTGCTATGAACCCCGCCAGGCAAAACAGAAGAAATTCCGTATCAAAAGTGAAGGTCTGTTGTTGATTGGATCTGATAAATTCCCATATAAGCCAACCTATGAAGACCAGCTTAAGACCAAGAATAACGAATGTAATATGCCTGAATTTGAATTTATCTATGATCACAAAAATGTGCTTTTGTCGCTATGCATCATCATAGCCCTTGTAATATAAATGTAATAATCCCAATACCAAGACTTACACGAATCCATAGCACCATGTTGACTTTACCAAATTGTAAAACAATGAACGAAAGAAGGATCCATACCTTGGATAACAAATCAAAGTGCATTGCGGATGGCATGAGGACTGCCTTTCCAAATACTAAACCAGGATTCAATATGACACCCGTTACGTATGCCAGCATTTAGGTGCAAAAGTATGATAATAGACAAATTCTACCAATTAAGTATAAATAAACATTAAAAAAAGTCATGACTTGCATTCCGTTCCGTCAACGATTTTCTGTATCGTCAGGCATTCAAGTGTCTTAAGGGTTTGGTTGCGAACCTGGATCATAGCCTTTCGTAGATGACAGGTCTCGACATCATCGCAGTCATCGCATGGCTTATAGAATTTTAGGGCAGCACATTGAAGTAAAGCGATAGGGCCTTCAAAAATGCGGTGCAATTCTGCAAGGGTAATCTCAGTAGGTTTTTTGTTTAAAAAATATCCACCGGATGCTCCCTGCCGACTTGCCACTAATCCATGGTTTTTCAACTCGATCAATATAGATTCAAGAAACTTCTTTGGTATATGAGCTTCATCTGCGATTTCCTGTGTCCTGACCAGTTCACCTTTCTCTGCCAGAAAGACAAGTGCCTTGATAGCATATTTTCCTTTTTGTGTGAGCATATTTTTTATTGAAACGTTTGTTTAGTGAAATCTTAACATTAGGTCGGTTGTATATCCAATCAATATTAATCAGCTAGGTACAACTAAAAGTAAATAAATTGTCGTTACTTATTATTACAAACTGTTGCCGCGTGCAGGCAATTCAGGTCAATATGCAGCAGTCCTTGGAGACCCCAGAACCTACGGAATAACCTTACGATATAATTACTAGATGGATTTGATTTCGTCTGTAGGGTCGGGCACAAAACGCCCCTTGAA
>JAGOIB010000116.1 GCA_017995875.1 Saprospiraceae bacterium | reverse complement strand
ACAGATCCTTATGTCTCTCCCAATAATTCTGATCCTCGATCTCCGAAATAATCTGCAGATAATGGTCATACCGCATCGATGAAATCGTTCCCTCTTCCACCGCTGCCTTTACAGCGCATCCGGGTTCATTACGATGCAGACAATTGGGGAAACGGCAGGAAGATGACTTTTCAAAGAACTCCCTGAAATTGTGTGCCACATCCATCGGTTCAAGATTATTGAAGGACAACATCTTGATCCCTGGTGTATCAATAATATAACCCCCGGAGTCCAATGAAAACATTTCTGCAAATGTCGTGGTATGCTGGCCCTTCCCCGAGTAATCTGAGATCTCATCTGTCTTCAACCCAAGACCCGGCTGAATCGCATTGACAAGCGTTGATTTACCAACACCGGACTGTCCGGCTACCAGGGTGGTTTTATCCTTTAATATCGCCCTCAATTCATCGACACCATCACCCGTCACAGCAGAACAACTCATCACCCGATGACCTATATCTTCGTACATGATCTTCAGGCCTCCAAATATTTCCATTTCTTCCTCCGTGAAGAGATCATTTTTGTTGATGACGATGATCACAGGTATATTGTGTGGCTCCGTCATCAGTAAAAACCGGTCAATAAATCCTAATTTCAACATCGGCTGAACGATCGTTGTGACCAGCATCGCCTGATCTACATTGGAAGCCAATAAATGCAGATCATGTTTTTTACGCGGCGACTGACGGACGATATAATTTTTTCTAGGTAATACTTCAGTGATGATACCTTTTATTTCATCCCCTGCTTCGTATTGCACTTCAACCTCATCTCCGACCCCAACAGGATTGGTCGTCTTGATATCTTCCAACCGTAATTTTCCTGTGGTACGGGAAGGCAGGATAGTCCCATCTTCAAGACGGATATCATGCCAACTCCCGGTTACTCGTGCTACGATCCCTTTCATTTAAAATCGTTTTGATGGAATAAACAATTCAAATCGATTCGGGTTTCCTTCTATCCCGGATAGCAATCTGCTGTAGCGCAATCCGATGGTTATATTGGCAAATTCAAGATCAACCAATAATTCTGCCCCCGCACTTTTCAATATACTGGACAACGATTCAGGATCACTCGTGTAGGCCATATCAAAAAACGGCTGTAACCTTATTCGCCTTGAATACATCACATTGCCAAATCCCCAATCCGGATAAGCCAGCGGGAATCCGTAGGTGATACCTATACGGTAATTTTCTTTATCGTCCGGTTGATTAAAACCACGGGCACCTCCATAAATACTTCCGAGTTGCAATGACCCGGGATTCAGATTCTGGCTGAGGTATTCACCGGTGAGAAGTATATAATTGGAAGGTTTGAAGGAAGGTAATGCCAGATCTAACCTTCCAAAAAACTGGGCTATCGTAACACCGGATACCTGATGGGCAAAACTCATATTCAAACGCTGTCCCCATGACGGGTTAGGCTGGCGGTGAGCCTTTCTGCGACTGTTGATCAGCAAAAGATTATAACCGACATAATTATAGTTCAGATTGTCCGTCTCATCTTGCTTAGGATTTTGTCTGTATACACCTGCATTGTAAGTAGTGGATAGATTCAGGATCTGGTTGTACACACCGGGTGTAAATGTGAAAGGCAAGGTGACACCACCATAAATCTCTTCATTGATGGAATTGTATTCACGGCCATCGATCGTGAGTATATTTTTTTCAAGCTTACTGAATCCAAAATCAAGTTCAGGAAACCACATACCCAGCCTCGCATCAAAATAAGGCCCATACACTTTGTTGTTCCTGTTATACTCATATCCAACTGCAATACTGACATTGCTCATGATGTCATCGGAACGTAATTGAATGCCCCATACCGGATCATCAGCTGTAACAAGCCAGCTATGCAGGTTGATGGCATTGCTCCACGGATTATATTTTTTGACCTCAAAGGATCGGTTTGTATCAGGTTCTGCCAACAAATTTCGATCCGATGCTCCGGGCACAAATTGTATAGTGTCCACCAGGTTGGTCATTTGCCATTGACTCATTTCATTCGGAATCCTGATCAGCTTTTTCCCTTTGATAGTATATTCAGAGGCTATGACCTCATTGTGCAAAGGATCCCAGGCAGGATCATAATGCGCTTTGTTCCCGCTACTGACCCGGTAAAAAATTCCTTCTTTTTTATCTACAGCAAAGATCTGATCCAATTCACTCATACTTGTGGTCAGGAAAATCCAGGGACCAACCAATACAGGCTTCCCAAGTAGCGCAAAACTGTATTTAGTGATTTGTTTTAGTAAACCTGTGTTTATGTTTTGTTCCACCAGGCACATTTTGCCTTCCTTGTTCCGCGCAGTAGCAATCACAGATAACGCATCCTCACTAAAGATTGGATAGCCCAGATACAGGTTTTCATCATTGGGTAACGTGTGGATAACTTCCCCACTGACAGCATCAAGAATCTGGAGATTATAATGTCCTTCCAGATCTACATGTAACGCAGTTATTTTATTTCCCGAGGTATCAAGTGACGGCATGAAATAGCCTTTCGAAGGATTGAGATCCTTCTTTGTTCCGTTTATTAAGTCATAGACCACAATGACATTTTTATCTTTTCGGATCCACCGCGGATCCACCCGACTTTCCGTCCAGACCAGCCTGTGACCACTGAAATCAAATTCTGTATCATGTTGAAAACCCAGGGAAACTATTTTTTTTCTTGTGCCATCGGGCTCCATCTTGTAAATGGCCGATGTTGAATCAAACGTAGTGATGACACAATAGACATTACCGGCGGTATCTACATCGGGATAAGTCATGTCAAAAAATGCGCTTCGAAGATTCTTTTCTGTCAAATGGATCATTGGATATTCCACATCCGCTTCCTGGCTGGCTTTCCATTTTTCACCATAATATTCCATGGCCCCCAGGTAAAGATTCCTGTTGCTCTTACCGTAATATCTCTTGACCACACCGGAGAATGGATCATAGATAGGTTTCATTCTTGGGGCCACCCTGAAGATGGTATCCCATGTGGCTTCTCCAAAAACATGGGATCCATATTGTTGCATGAGATAACCAAGAGGATAATGGTCCGGTGTGTACATCTTATACGATCCGTTACGCAGCTTATAATAATTCCATGGTTCTTCTTCCTTGCATTTTTCCCGGAAGGGTAGTGTGAAACGGCTCAATCGTCCTCTACCTTGTGTCGTCCATTTTGTTTCCGTTTTGACAGCATCCCCTTCCCGCAACCAGTTGGCAATCGCAAGCCCATACATTCCTGAAAAAGCAAGGTCACCCAAAACAAATTTAACCAGGTGACTGATCCCTGTATTGACCGCATTGACCTGTTGTACGTGACGATACTCATGCAGCGCCAGCAGATCAGTCCACGGTAATGAACCCAGTTCAAAAGGATTCTCATTTGGCTGGATGAAAAACTCCGATACATATGGTGCAAGGCCAACATACCCGTTCGAAACATTGGTTTGTGGTTGTAATACAACCGAAATGGGCTTGTATCGGCTATCCTTTGCAATTGGATCCACCGAAGCCAGTTTAAGCATCAGGTATCCTACACGCCTGGCAGTCTCTTCTTGTCCCTCGGGGAATATAACACGCAGGCTATCATCACGAAGTTGCTGCCATTTTGTTTTCGAAGGCAGATACCCCAGGCGTTGAGCGTTCATATCCGCAGCCAGGAAAAGGATACTGAAGAAGAAAAAGTACCGGATGGCTTTAGACATTCAAGGCCACATTGTGTGTGTGAACAGCAGCACTGATGTCTATCATCAACGAAGGATCGTGTTCAAATGCATTTCCCATGACGATAACATCTGCACCTGCTTTAAGATTTTCCTCCACCTTATCGGCCGACCTGATTCCACCACCAACAATCAATGGAATAGAAATGGCTCCTCTTACAGCCGCAATCATTTCTGCTGAAATAGGTTTGGTGGCCCCGCTGCCCGCATCCATAAAGATGAGTTTCAATCCCAGCATTTCGGCAGCGAGTGCAGTACATACAGCAATATCAGATTTATTTGCAGGGATGGGTGAAGTGTTGCTCATGTACAGGACAGTAGTCCCCACACCTCCATCGATCAACATATAACCCGTAGGCAATACTTCAAGCGAACTCAGTTTAATATAAGGAGCAGCTATCACGTGCTGACCAATCAGCAGGTCAGGATTTCTACCGGATACAAGCGAAAGAAAAAGTAACGCGTCAGCCTTATTGCTCAGCTGGTATGAACTGCCGGGAAACAAAATCATTGGAATATGGGTACGCTCCCGGATCATCTGCAGGCACTGATCCAGCTGACTATTGACCAGTAAACTTCCTCCGATAAAAAAGTAATCAACATGGCATCGCACAGACAAATCAATGATCTGATCCAGCTTGCCCATCCGCATTTTATCCGGATCTATCAGAACGGCAAGTTTTTTCTTACCCAGTAGCCTGGCTTTTGTAAGCTCCGTATATAGCTGGTTTCCTCCGGTATTCATTTTTCAAAGATAAAGCAAAACAGACCTTTCCCCCAATTGCTCCGTTTTGCCCCTAAATCCCCTGAAAGGGGACTTATTTGTTAGACGATTATTTTTAAAAAACAAGTTTTAATAGAAGAGCCCCCAAAGTGCATTAAAGGACAATTTGAAGTCCCCTTTCAGGGGATTTAGGGGCACACAGATCACGTAAAATGCTTCAGCATCCTCACTTCCTCCTTCGTCAGCGGCCGGAATATTCCCCTCGGCAGGTTCTTCTTTGTCAACCCGGCATAATACGTTCTGTCAAGCTTGACGACATCATAACCAAGGTGCTCAAAGATGCGACGGACCAACCTATTGCGGCCGGAATGAACTTCAATTTGCACCTCTCGCTTAGATCCACCCTCCAGATAATGAAGGCTGTCTGCCTTGATGTCACCATCTTCGAGGGTGATCCCGCTCCGGATGAGTTCAAGATCTTTCAGCGACAGGTTCTTATCAAGGGTGGCCAGGTAGACCTTAGGCACCTTGTGACTTGGATGAGAAAGTTTTTTAGTGAGCTCACCATCGTTGGTGAGGAGTAACAGGCCGGACGTGTTCCTGTCCAACCTGCCCACAGGGTATATACGTTCCGGAACTTTGGCAGTAATAATATCCATCACTGTTTTACGGCCCTTTTCATCATTGGAGGTCGTGATGACGTTCCTTGGTTTGTTAAGGAGATAATACACCAGTTTATCAACAGGCTTGATGACTTTGCCCTTGAAGGCAACAATATCGTTGTCCTTGACTTTATAGCCCATTTCCTGCACCACCACTCCGTTGACAGTGGCATGGCCTTGCATGATCAATACATCAACAGCTCTCCGGCTGGCGATGCCGCAATGAGCGAGAAATTTATTGAGACGCATTTCGCCTTCAGCGGGTCTGTCTGCCTTAAAGGTGGGTTGAACATTTTTGTTTGGTTCCTTCGGCCTTGAAGTCTCTTCGGTCTCAGGTGGCGTATAGACAAAAGTATTTTCGCTGTGCTGTCCAGGTTTAGCTATTTTTTTATGGGTTTGCTCACCCTCCACTTTAGGTTTGTCTTTCAACGCCTTTTCACGCAGCAGCCTGGCTTCTTTTTGAGCCCGATTTTTCGAATCTACCGGATTTAATGGCCGACGCTTGCCTATGGACTTGCCATCGCGTTTTCCCGCCGGTTCTCTTTTTTCTTTTTTCATTATTTATTGCTACAAACATATCGCCCCTATGGGGCTTTAAAGATGGTCGCTATTTGAAGTTTCCAAACTTCAAATCTATATGACAATCTGTGTCCATTGATTTATCAATCACAGGCGGTCTCTGACCGCCACGTATAATTATTAAACTGCTAACTGTTGCTCCTTGCTCCTTGCTCCTTGCTCCTTGCTCCTTGCTCCTTGCTCCTTGCCGCACCTACGGCGCTCAAATATTTTTTCATTATTTAATGCTACAGATATATCGCTCCTACGGAGCTGTGAGTGTTGTCAATCGTCAATCGTCAATTGCTCCTGGCTCTTTGCCCCTTTTCCCTCTTCACTTTTCATTTTTCATTTTTCCCTCTTCACTTAAAAAGGAATAGGCTCATCATCCTCATTCAACCTCGATGGCCTTGTAATAATCGCATTATACCCATCCGCCGCCGGTCCCTTACCGGAAATATCATTAAAGAAATCATCCCCCGGATCAGTAAACTTGGCATATTGGCTGATAAACTTAAGCGTGACTGTACCTAAGGCACCATTTCTGTGCTTGGATATGAGGATTTCAGCCTGGTCCTTAGAGATAGTAGCATCAGCCTCCATCTCATAGTAATCAGGACGATAGATAAAGGTCACGATATCCGCATCCTGTTCGATAGCTCCTGAATCCCGAAGGTCGGAAAGTTGAGGCCGCTTGTTTCCCCCTCTCGTCTCCACCGCCCGGCTCAACTGTGACAGTGCAATGACCGGCACCTCAAGTTCTTTTGCCATCGTCTTGAGAGCCCGGGAAATAGCACTGATCTCCTGCTCTCTCGTACCTCCCCGTTTTTGGTCCGGGCCTGAAGCCATCAGCTGCAGGTAATCCACGATCACAAGTTGTATGTCGTGGTGCATCTTGAGACGACGGCATTTGGCGCGAAGTTCAAAGATGTTGATAGC
>JAGOIB010000115.1 GCA_017995875.1 Saprospiraceae bacterium | reverse complement strand
TTTGACATAGCCGGAGCGTATTAGTTGATGATAAGATATGATGATTAATTACCAAAAGTATAACATTGATTCAAAATAGTTTATAGTTTACAAAAAATAATATATGTTCTGGGTTTCGTCAATCTATTCTGAATCCAAATAGATTGAATGAAAGCTCTAAAGCCAGCCTGGGGTGTGACGTACTTATAAAGGAGTAGGAAGGGGGGGTGTAATCGGGTAATAAAGCCACATAAGCTAGGTAAATGTCCTTAAATGCTCATTCCGTGGCTCCTGTAAGGTTTGATAAGACAATATACGACATCAATCCAATTCCTGTTTCTAATGCATCCTCGTTGATGTCAAATCGATTGGAATGGACCGGAAAGTTTCTTTCTTCCTCTGCCCAACCTGTGCCAAGCCTGTAAAATGTAGCTGGTACTTCCTGAGAATAGAAGGCAAAATCTTCTGATGTCATCCGTTGAGGTAGTTCATGTACTTTTTCCTCCCCAAGGAATTCTATTGCAGCCTTATGGCACATCGAGGTAACCTCTGCATTGTTGTCAAGGCATGGATATCCAACTAAAATCCTCGTTTCACTTTTAGCTCCTGATGCCTCGCTGATATGTTCTACCATTTGGCGGATTAGTTCATGAGCCTTATATCTCCATGCCTCATTCATACTCCTAAGTGTGCCCTCCAGGAATACAGTATCCGGAATGATATTGGTGGCTCCTCCATCAGAATAGATTCGGCCGATGGTGAAAACACCGGGAGATAATGGGTCTATATTTCTACTGATGACCTCCTGAAAAGCTGTAATCAATCTTGCTGAAATCACAATCGGATCAACACAAAGATGTGGTGTTGCAGCATGACCGCCTTTTCCATTTATGGTGATATACACTTCATCTGCAGATGCCATGTAAACACCACTCCTGAATCCTACATGACCTGCCTGTAGTTGAGGGAATACATGTTGTCCAAGCATCCATTGAGGTTTCTCAGGCTTGAAAAGCCCCTCCTTGATCATAATAGATGCACCACCGGGCAACTTTTCTTCCCCTGGTTGAAAAATCATCCTTACCTCGCCATGGAGCTCGTTTTTGTTTTGATTGATAACAGCTGCAACGCCAAGCAAGCTCGTAGTATGCACATCATGTCCGCAAGCATGCATCAGGCCATCGTGGATTGATTTGTAGGCAACGTTATTTTTTTCATGTATCGGGAGGGCATCCATGTCGGCGCGCAACATAACCATTGGCCCGGCGTAATCCCCTTTAATAACAGCAACGATTCCATGGCCTGCCCATCCTTCGCTGAAAGGTATTCCATGCTCACTAAGAAAATGTTTGATCTGAGCAGATGTGCGTCTTTCCTCAAAAGATAATTCCGGATGTTGATGCAGATCCCTTCTGATTTCCACCATGGAAGGCAGAAGACGATGGGATGTGTCTTTAATGTATTTTATCAATTCACTGTCCATTGCCGGAAGTTATTTGTCCTGTTTGCCTTAATTGTGCGATCAGGATTGATAGATCAGTTGTCCAATGATAGTCACGGGCATAAACATAATGAATGTGCTGGAGTCTTCTGGTCAGATCTGAATCTCCCTGAGGATAGGCAGGATATACTATTCCTTTACGAAGGGGTGGTAAGGAAGACACCATAGGATCAAATGGATGATAGGATACCCATGTCTTTTTTCCGCTCAGTACAGAAAACAGGTTATTGAAAAAAGAAAGCTTCCCGGGAATAAAAAAAACAAGTATAGGAGAAGCAATCAGCATCAGCAGTGCACTTAAAAAATCAAATATCCGCTTAGCCCTTCCAGAAGCCGGATCGGAAAGATTAAAATGGACCCTTATGGCATAGGATTCACCCTCTGTATCCCTGCTCATACTACCCACAATATTCATGGTCGTTGAAGCGGCCAGCATATAACGGAGCGAAGGACCTAGTTTCGTCATGCTGCCGGTAAAAACAGAGAAAGGAACATCCTGCGCTGAAAAAATAATTTCCTGTACCTGGAATACACGAACCAAATCTTCTAGTTGAGACACGCGCCCTAGTGAACCTGACGGAACAGGCTGATTTTCATCAAAAGGAGTCACTGTACCTAGAATGGTCAGATGATCTCTTGAACGATTGATGAGTTCCCTGATTCTGCCTGATTCATCTTCTCCGGCAACAATGATGGTGTTTCTGTCCCTATGCTGGTTTGCATTTCTGATGGATGCATTCCATGGCGACATATTATATCTGCTCAGGAAAAGATATAGAAGACATAAAGATGACCCGAGGAGAATGACCATCCTGGAGGAGCGCAAGTGGATCGGAAGTATCGCGTATATAGCGAGGATCATCAAGAAGCCGGTGAAAAAGCCAAGCCAGGTATTCCTTCTTGAAAAGGGTTTGTCATATGCCCCGTTTAGATAAAGGGACAGAAGCATTGTGGCTGTGTAAAGAGGAATGTTGATGTAATAAAAAGAGGATCTAAACCAGTTCGCTTCTCCGAAGTTATATAAAGCCCATAGTTTGCTGACGAGATAAAAGGATGCAATAAAGATAACAGCATCCATAGCCACAGGCCACCATTTGGCAATCGTTTGCCGCAATAGTTGAAGCAGCCCATGAAAATAAATGGCTATTTTGATGAGTAGTTTTTGACCACTGAATTCAGGATGCTTTTCTGTAAAAATCAACATGGCCTCGTAAAAAGTCAGAATATAATTGAGGGAGGATTTTCGTGTGGATTCTCCTTTGTAATGGATGATGTTGGTGGTTGGAAGATAGTATATGGAATGCCCGGCTTTAGTGATTCTGTAAGACAGATCAATATCTTCTCCGTACATAAAGAAGGATTCATCCAGGTAACCGGTTTTATCCAATACTTTTTTTCGCATGAACATAAATGCACCGCACAGCACATCGATTTTTGCAGTTTCGTTTTCACCAATATGCCCTTGATAATAATTGTTCCATTTTGATGAGCGTGGCCATAAGCGATACAGTCCTGACATTTTCATAAATGAAGAGAGAAGGGTAGGGAGCCCTCGTTTGGATTCAGGAAGAAACTGTCCGCTTCCATCAAGCATTTTGACACCTAATGCTCCTGCATCAGGATGTTGATCCATAAAGTCAAGGCAAGTAGTAAACGTGTCCTCTGAAACGACCGTATCCGGATTGAGCAGAAGAACATATTCTCCTACACTGGCTGCGATGCCCTGATTATTGGCAACTGCAAATCCAACATTGTTGGTATTAGCCATCACATGGACATCAGGAAAATGATGCTTGACAAGTTCAACAGTCCTGTCAACAGAAGCATTATCTATGACAATAACTTCTCCATCAATTTTTTTCAA
Source organism: Saprospiraceae bacterium (assembly GCA_017995875.1). Next base: position 3,306 of record JAGOIB010000115.1, on the reverse strand, counting down.
GGCCTGCCTGACAGAACGTAAACAGTTATCTAAAAATGGATAAACATTGTAACTGACGATGATGACGGAGAGTCTCAACTCGTAGGGAGATTATACATTTTCGGTCAATTCAATATTTGTTCGGGCGACGATGGATCTTCCCAGTGTAAGACCATCCGCATATTCGAGCTCACCTCCGAAGGAAACACCTCTTGCAATAAGACTGATGCGGACAGGATATGATTTTAATAATTTGCCCAGATAGAAAATGGTGGTTTCACCTTCAATGGTAGGGCTGATAGCCATGATCAATTCAGTAATATCGCCCTTTTGAATCCGTTCAATGAGGCTGTTGATGTGAAGATCCTGAGGACCGATTCCTTCAATTGGAGATATAATGCCACCTAACACATGGTACAATCCGTGATATTGGCCAGTATCTTCAATGGCCATCACATCACGTTCAGACTCCACAATACAAACAGTATTTCGCTGGCGAGTATGATCATTGCAGATTCCACATATATCTGTGTCAGCCAGATTGTGACAGGTTTTGCAGTTTTGGATATGTAGACCTATTCCATTTAATCCTTCAATAAGTTCAGGAAGGAGTGATGCTTTATGTTTAAGTAAATACAAGGCAATACGCAAAGCACTTTTACGGCCAATGCCAGGTAGCTGGCCAATCGTTCGGATGGCATATTCAAGATGTCTTGAGGAATATTGCGACATAGTCATTCAAATTTGTTCAAATACCCAAATCCTTCTAATGGAAGGACGCTTACACTAACATCGCCACTGGATTTTCCAGGTATTGTTTTAGTGTTTGGAGAAATTTAGCACCTGTTGCCCCATCGATGACCCGATGGTCACAGGAAAGGGTGACTTTCATAATTTTTGAAGAAGCTACTTTGCCATCTGCCAGATAAAGCTCATCAGCTATTCCTCCGACTGCCAGAATAGCGGCATCCGGGGGATTAATAATGGCGGTAAATTCATCTATCCCAAACATACCCAGGTTGGAAACAGTAAATGTGTTTCCTTGCATTTCCTGTGGTTGTAGTTTTTTGTTTCTTGCTTTATCAGCGAGGACAGCAACACTTCCATTGATTTCTTTTAACCCCATTTGGTTAGCGGCAAAAAGCACAGGAACGAGTAGTCCTTCATCAACAGCTACGGCTACGCCGATATTGATATCCTTATTATATCTTATTTTATCCCCAAGCCATGATGCGTTCACTGCAGGATGATGGCGCAAGGCAGAAGCACATGCCTTTAGGACAAAATCATTTACAGAAATTTTAGTATCCGGTTGTTCATTGATGAGTTTACGTGCATCCGTCACCTTATCCATATTGATTTTAATGGTCAGGTAAAAATGTGGTGCAGAGAATTTGCTTTCAACCAATCTTCGGGCAATCGTTTTTCGCATTTGGGATAAAGGAACATCACCGTATTGCGGAGGAGCTGATGCATTTGTTTTAAGCGTAGCTGATTCCGTAAGGGGTACGAAATTTTCTACATCCCTTTTTACAATTCTGCCACCATCACCAGTTCCTGTGATAGCGGATAGATCGACGCCTGTTTTAGAAGCAATTGATTTAGCAAGAGGAGATGATTTAATCTTGCTTTTAGTTTCGGCAACCGGTTGTTGCAGTTCAGGGATGGAAACGACTGAAGGAGATGTCGGTGCAACAGGAGAAGGGGAGGTTGATTTATTGCTTTCTGATGGTATTGTATCACCTTCAAGAGCTTTTTTATAATCTTCATCCTTTGCCCCGATCACAGCAAGTACTGCATTTACAGGAACAGGCCCTTCCTTCACACTGATATAAAGTAAGTAGCCTTCATGGAAACTTTCCAACTCCATGGTGGCTTTATCAGTCTCCACTTCAGCAAGGATATCCCCTGGAGAAACTTTATCGCCAACTTTTTTCAGCCAACCGACAATATTTCCTTCCTCCATGGTATCACTCAATCTGGGCATGCGGATTATCTCAGCCATTAGTTATCAGGTATTTAGGTTGTAAATTTAGGTATATGTCCCACTTCGTAGTGAACATCAACCGGTAAAAAAATCAAAAGCTCCAAACCACAGTTGGCCGGAGCTTTTGAATACACAAAAAATCTATCTCAAATAACCCTATGCAATTGGATTGGACTAGTACCCTGAGTTATAGTTACCGGAATATTTAGATCCAGGTCTTGATGAACCAGGAGTGTTTTTACCGGCTTCCGGACCAGCCGGACGGCTCATATTGGTATCAGTCGACGTCGCTACGCGAAATTCAACGCGGCGATTCATATAGTGTTCAAATTCTTCAGTACTTGTAACCGAGAAACTGTCTTTTAAGTCCTTCACAATCGGTTGCTCCTCTCCTCCATATTTCAGGATAAAGCGGTTGCGGGGAATATTGTAGGTGTTGACGAGATAATTTATGGCTTCATTTGCGCGATTGTAGGAGAGTACATTATTGTAATCAGTAGGGCTCCTGTTGTCCGCAAATCCGGTTGCGACCACCTTAATATCAGGATGAGACTGCATGACAGCAGCGATATTATGCAATGAACCATAGAATTCTGGTTTTACATAATATTTGTCGAGGTCAAAATGCATCATAGGCAGAAACCAGTTGAGATTAGTTTCAGTGGCGGCTGCGCGCTGATTGATGAGATTGACTACTTCATCCTCAGTAAGGTAATCCTTTTCAACCTGAGCTATACCTGCTTGATCAACTTCATATCCGGGAGGGGAATAAGGTTCTTCATCTTTGCAGTCAACAACGCCATCACCATCACTATCCATGGTTACGCCTCGTGTATCAACCGGGCAACCTGCAGGTGTATTGACTTCCTGATCAGTCATATCAATCACGCCATCGCCATCACTGTCGGTCAGGTCAAATTTAGGACGTTGTTTAAGGTCAGCGATATCATTGAGCGGGCCATCCAATGGATTAACCCAGTATAGTGGTTCGATTCGTTTCTCCTTTGAGCCAAGATTGATACCAAGTCTGAGGGATGTATAATGTGGTATATCATTACTTGAAGTAGTAGATATATCATTTTGTTTTTCGAAACCATCCAACAGGTCATTATCGCTCAACAGAATCCGGTGTTCTATCCCAAGGTTGATTCGTTTGGACAGTTTTCTGGAAAGACCAACTGCTACACTGAGATGAGGAATGACGGTCTTGTAGTCTCCAAATGAAATAACATCTTGTTCCACACCGCCGGGTGTTTCAAAATCACCGTCCAACAAATCCTTAAGATTATTTCTGGCGTCATTTCTTCCTGCTTTAGTGGTCAGATCAAGCCCTTCTGTAA
>JAGOIB010000114.1 GCA_017995875.1 Saprospiraceae bacterium | reverse complement strand
CAGCCATCCATCAGTGATTATTACTACACCGTGATGCGGAATAGTTTTGTTGGTGTCCTCTGTGCGGTTTCGTTGTTTTTATTTGCCTACAGAGGATATGAAAAACTGGACAGGATCACCGGATATCTTGGCAGCCTTTTTGCACTTGGAGTTGCCTTTTTTCCTACTGCCCCCGATCCTGATACCATTCCCCCACCAGCGGCATCTGCAGCGGTGATTGGTCAATTCCATATAGCTTTTGCCGGTTTATTCTTTGCTACCCTGATTTTCTTTTCATTGTTCCTCTTTACCCGGTCGCATAGTAATAAGAGCATGACCGGTATGAAGAAGGTCAGAAACACCGTCTATTATGTCTGTGGCATTATCATGGTGGCTTGTGTGCTGGTCATAGGCCTTTATATCCTGTTGGGCCCCGAAGACAGTGAGATGAATGTTGTGTTTTGGGGAGAGAGTATTGCCTTGATGGCTTTTGGTGTTTCCTGGCTGGTGAAGGGAGAAATTATACTCAAGGACCTCAATCATCAGGCAAATCATTGACCCTCCTGATGACATAATAAAAAAAGGGAACCGGCTCCCACCGATTCCCCCAAAAGGCATATCCAAAAAAAATGAACAACTTTTATCGTTTCACACTAACCCTGGCTGTGGATATAAAATCTTCTCCAATCGCTTCGAGATAATACAAACCGGATGACAATAAGCTTGTATTAAAAGTGACAGTACTATTCTCTATGACTGCAGGTACAGGTATTGTTTTTCCTGTGATATCCATGACGCGTATAGACTTTATAGCACGGTCAGGAAGCGTCATTGTGACTTCATCTGATGCTGGATTCGGATAGACGGAAGCTTCCAGTCTTTCGGGATTATTGGTTGCAGTTGTCGCCAAAGGCAGCGGGATTAAAGCTCCACCTGAAGGCAGGGCTACAAATAGTCCAAAAGCAGGTCCGTTTGAATTGATGGCCGGATTAAGAAAGCCTGATGCAATGACAGCAAGTGCAGCATCATCTAACTGAAGTGTTGCCAGAGGCGCATCATAAGATGCTACAGTCACCGTTCCTGTTTGATCTCTTACATCAATTCGGTAATCGGCTGTAGGCAATTCAAGATAGCCCGCAAATTCACTGTAAGCAAGATCATCAACGATTGTTGCACCACCTGTGACCAGCGTTTCAACAACGTCAACAGTAGGTGCATCTGTTGATCCATGGTGAACCAACACATCTGTATTTCCTGAAATGGAAGCTTGCTCTCTTGCCAGTGGATATACCTCCAGGCTGAACCCAACAAATGGATCGAATCCAAAAGGAATGACAAGTCCATCAGCTATAATCATGTAAGTCTCTCCGGCAGCAAGGTTATACGTGAAGGAAGCAATCACATCAGCTACGGACGTACTGGTTGGAGGTGCAACGCCAATCGTAAAGTCTAATCCGGCAGGAACATCTACAAACGGTGTTGCTGTCCTGAAGGTAAAATTGTCCAGAAGCAATGTGTTATTGAGATAGACATCAACTACCGCTGCGGCCGGATCAGGCGCATTATGTATCACCTGCACTCTTGCAAAGGAAGACTCAGGCAATGGAATCAGATTACCTCCGGATGGCAAGGCAACAAACAAACCAAACGCAGGACCGTTGCTGTTTTGTGATGGGTTCAAGAACCCGGAAGCCAAAACGGTTAGAGCAGTATTCTGAAGACTTAAAGAGGCTAAAGGTGCGTCATACGATTTGACAGTAACAGATCCGGTTGCATCTCTCACTTCGATTCTGTAATCTGCAGTCTGCAGTTCCAGATAGCCCGCAAAATCTGAATAAGATGCATCATCTACGATGGTAGCACCACCCGTTACCAATGTTTCCACTACATCGACAGTGGGCGCATCTGTTGATCCGTGATAGACCAGTACATCTGTATTGCCATTGATGGAAGAAGCTTCACGGGCACCTGAAAACACTTCAAGGCTGAAAGGTTGCAATGGATTGTAGCCTGTGCCACTCACAAGGCCGCTGGCAACAATAATATAAGTTTGACCTGGAGTAAGTGTGTAAGCATAGGAAGCGATAACATCCGCAACGGAGGTGCTGTTGGCGGGTGCAATGCCAACATTGAAAGTCACTGCTGCCGGAGCATCAATAAATGGTGAGGCTGTCCTGAAGGCAAAATTGTCAATGAGTAATGCGTCATTTAAGTAGATGTCAACTGCTGCTGCAACTGCATCCGGTGAATTGTGGATTACCTGTACACGTGCTGTTGACTCAGGCAATGGAATTAAATCTCCACCTGATGGCAGCGCCACAAATAAACCAAAGGGAGCACCGTTGCTATTTTGCGCAGGATTGAGGAAGCCTGATGCAAGTACGGTTAAGGCTGCATTTTCCAGTCCTAATGTGGCCAGGGGAGCTTCATACGATTTGACGGTAACAGATCCGGTTGCATCTCTCACTTCGATTCTGTAATCCACAGTCTGCAGTTGCAGATAGCCTGCGAAATCTGAATAGGATGCATCGTCTACGATGGTAGCACCACCCGTTACCAATGTTTCTACTACATCGACAGTGGGCGCATCTGTTGATCCGTGATACACCAATACATCGGTATTGCCATTGATGGAAGCAGCTTCACGAGCGCCTGAAAACACTTCAAGGCTGAAAGGTTGCAATGGATTGTAACCTGTACCACTCACAAGGCCGCTGGCAACAATAATATAAGTTTGACCTGGGGCAAGTGTGTAAGCATAGGAAGCAATAACATCTGCAACAGAGGTGCTGTTAGCGGGTGCAATGCCAACATTGAAAGTCACTGCTGCCGGAGCATCAATAAATGGTGAGGCTGTCCTGAAGGCAAAATTGTCAATGAGTAATGCATCATTTAAGTAGATGTCTACTGCAGCTGCAACTGCATCCGGTGAATTGTGGATTACCTGTACACGTGCTGTTGATTCAGGCAATGGAATTAGATCTCCACCTGATGGCAGTGCAACAAATAAACCAAACGGAGCGCCGTTGCTATTTTGCGCAGGATTGAGAAAGCCTGATGCAAGTACGGTTAAGGCTGCATTTTCCAGTCCTAATGTGGCCAGGGGAGCTTCATACGATTTGACGGTAACAGATCCGGTTGCATCTCTCACTTCGATTCTGTAATCCGACGTAAGTAGAGGCAGGTAGCCCGCGAAATCTGAATAAGATGCATTATCTACAATAGTAGCGCCTCCGGTGACAAGTGTTTCCACTACATCAACCGTAGGGGCATCGGTTGAGCCATGGTAAACCAACACATCTGTGTTACCACTGACAGCGGCTGTTTCCCTTGCCCCGGCAAATACTTCGAGGGTAAAGTCTTGTATTGGATTGTAGCCAACTACGTTGACAATTCCCGACGCTACAATGATGTACGTTTCATTTGGGGTAAGATTATAATCAAACGAAGCGATGACGTCAGCTGCTGAATTACTGTTGGATGGTGCTATCCCGATAGTGATGTCCGTACCCGCTGGTGCGTCTATAAATGGTGTTGCTGTCCTGAATTCGAAATCATCGATCAGCAGGACATTGTTGAGATAAACATCCACGATGGAAGCGAGCGCATCCGGGGAGTTGTGGATCACCTGTACTCTTGCTGTCTGGGCATTGATGGTAAAGGCCCACATGCTTATCAGGAGCAGGAAAAGTTTGTTGAAGTAATGCATACAATTAGATTTTAGGTTTAATGAATAAGGAGAATAGATTAACATTAACCCAAAAAGTGTTTAACGGTTTAACAAAATGATTAAACATTATCATTTTTTTTTGTCGGCAGGACGGCAAATGGAGGGTAGGCGGTTGTAGGCACCGGGTTGAGTGGATGAAAAGATTGCCCAAAACCCGGGAAGAGGCAGGATCAAACAGTCAATGAAAGGTTAGAGCGCTTTTAAAAAAGCCTCAGGGGAGGGTAGGTACTTTATCCCTTCCAGTTTTGGTTTTGGTGAAAGGGACTGGATTTTGCGGCCGGAAACCCAGAGTTCATCTTTCCCTTTGCGCAAAAGAGATCGGGAAACCTTTTTCAGGTATTCAATTAGATTTTCATCTGATGGTTGGATCGTAAACGCAGTGACAAAGGTGATTTCAGGAAATACCGTCTGTAAATCTTTCAACGCTTCAATCGGGACACTTTGGCCCAGGTATATGGATCGGTGTCTTCGGAGCAGTATCTCATAATGCGAGTACATCAATCCCAGTTCATGGACTTCATTGACCGGTAGAAATAGAACAAAAACTTTTGCGCTTTCCGGAAAAGGCGCTGTCTGGAGTTGCTCAATCTGGAGAAGGATTTTCTGGCGAATAAGGTTGGACAGAAAATGTTCGTGGGCGATCGTCAGGGTTTCGGTTTGCCACATCAACCCGATTTGATTGAGTAAGGGAAGCAATACAATCCTGAAAATATCACCGAATGGTTTTCGGGACAACAATTGTATAAAGGTCTGATCAAACAAGGGTTGGTTATAGGTCAGCATCGCCAGTTTAAGTGCGTGGACCGCAAAATCATCTGTAAAGTCCTGAAGAGTTTCTTTTCGCACGGCGTCCGCCAATTGCTTGGGGCTGAGGGAAGCAATACCGGATATCTTATAGTTATGGCGGTAGAGGGCAGCTACATTGAGCAGTTTCTTTAAGTCGCCCTGAGAATAATAGCGGACATTATTTCCGGCTCTGGCAGGATCCAGTAACCCATATCGCTTTTCCCAGATGCGCAAAGTATGAGCCTTGATGCCTGACAGGTTTTCAAGATCCTGGATGGTATACCGCTCTTTAAATGGTTGGTTTTCTTGCCGCACAAAAAGAAAGTTAATGTGTAAAGTTAGTTTGAATTGGAAATAACTGATATTCCTCAGTTTGAACACCAAGCAAGATCATTTTCGGGAAAGGGTAAGTGTTCGCGCATTCCTCTATTTTTGCCCCTTGGGTATGTTCGTCAGGTCAGATGGACATACTTCCAGAAATATTGAAGAAATGAATCATACCATAAAACATAAAACAGCTGCTGAAGCGGTAAAGATTGTAAAATCTGGTGACAGGGTATTCCTGCACGGAAGCGCAGCTACACCCCATGCCCTCATATTTGCGCTTGGGGAACGGGCTTCGGAATTGAAGGATGTCGAAGTGACCTGTATCTCTACCCTGGGGGAAATGTCCCTTGCCAATCCGGAAAACAGAGACGCTTTTCATTTTAATGCGGTCTTTGTCTCCCAGAATATTCGCCAGGCCATCAATAATGGCGGTGGAAATTACATCCCTGTTTTTCTCAGCGAGATCCCGGGACTCTTTAACAAGAAAATACTTCCCATTGATGTAGCTTTTATAAATATAAGTCCACCGGATAAACATGGATTTTGCTCCCTTGGTGTTTCAGTGGATGTAGCCGTAGCTGCCGTCAAGAGTGCTAAATGTGTGATTGCCCAGGTCAATTCCAGAATGCCCAGGACCCACGGTGATGGTTTATTACATGTCGATGAAATTGATGTGCTTGTGGAAGTTGAAGAAGAATTGACAGAAGTCGATTACAAAAAACATATTACGACGGTTGAGCAGGAGATAGGACGACATTGTGCGTCCCTCATTGAAGATGGCGCTACGCTGCAATGTGGGATTGGTACTATACCGGATGCTGTATTGGCACAATTGACAACACACAAAGACCTTGGCGTTCATACGGAGATGTTCTCCGACGGTGTGATAGACCTGCTCAAGTCAGGGGTCATCACCAACAGGTTGAAAAAGAAACACAAGAGGAAAGTCATCACCTCTTTCGCTATCGGTTCCAGGATGTTGTATGATTTTATTGATGACAATCCCGAATTTGCATTTCTCGAATCTGATTATGTCAATGATGCCTACGTCATTGGAAAAAATCCAAAGGTGGCAGCGATCAATAGTGCTATTGAAATCGATATCACCGGCCAGGTTTGTGCCGATTCCATAGGCACCTATCAGTTTTCAGGGGTCGGGGGACAAATGGATTTTATCAAAGGGGCTGCTTTGTCAGAAGGCGGTAAGCCTATCATCGCGATGGCTTCTACAACCAATAGGGGAGAGTCTAAGATTGTGCCTTTCCTCAAGCAAGGGGCGGGTGTAGTGACGACCCGTGCTCACGTGCATTACGTAGTGACTGAATATGGTATTGCGTATCTGTATGGCAAGAATCTTGAACAACGCGCTTATGACCTGATGCGGATCGCTCATCCTGATCATAGGGAGGCATTGGAAAAGGAAATCCGCGCCCGGTTTGGGCCTAAGATCAGGTAGAAAAGGTTTCGGGTAGATTAATTGCTTATTTAGCCAATTAAAAGGAATCATTAGGTTGGAATTCTGATGTAATCAGTAATTTCAACTTGCTTAATTATTGCATATTGCCCATTGGAGCATTTAATCTCCTAACCTTCTAAGCGTCTGAGCCTCCTTATGAAATTAAACATCATGAAATGGAGATTGATGGTAGCCTCTCTCCCGATAACAATAGGTGTGGTCCTGTTAAAAATTATGATCGAACAGGGATTTCATTTTGAGGGACTTGTTCATTTATCAGAAATCGGAGTAGTGATTACCGGGGGGATTTTCCTGATTGGTTTTATGTTGGCCGGTACCTTGGCGGATTATAAAGAGAGCGAAAAAATACCGGCTGAAATGGCCGGCACACTGGAAGCTATTGAGGATACAGTGGG
>JAGOIB010000019.1 GCA_017995875.1 Saprospiraceae bacterium | reverse complement strand
GAATTTATTTTTAACCATTGAATGTTTTTAATATTTTGCTGCCTTGCAACAACCAACTGCTACTTTATTTCTTTATCTTTTACTTGAAATAAACACCGAAACTATATGATGAATGAACCTTTATCCTCGATTATGACCCGCAATGTCATTACTGTAGGGCCTGATGATAAACTCAGTTCTGCAAGGGATATTTTTATGAAAAACAAGGTACACCACTTACCGGTAGTTCATGGAACTAAACTACTTGGTATCCTTACTACATACGACCTGTTTAAATACGTTCGCAGAGATACAGATTATGAAAATACATTTGTCAAGGATGTTATGACGAAGCATGTTGCAACGCTCGAACCGGAAGATAAAGTCGGTTCAGCAGCAGAGCTCTTTCTTGAAAACCGTTTTCATGCTGTTCCGATCGTTAAAGAAGGCGAATTGAAAGGGATTGTTACATCTTTTGATGTGATCAAGTACGAATTCCACAAGGAATATCCTACCCAGGAAATTTAAGAAGGACCTCTTGACGGACAAGGCTGATCTCGGCGGGCATTTTCGTGAGGTCATCACCAAGCGTTACAATTTGTATCTCTGGGGCACTGCATTTGCCAGTGCGTTTTGCTTATTGCTTGTGCTGGTGTTGGATAAAGGAGGTTTTGCTTCCTCTCTATCTTCAATGGCTTGCGCCTTGTCTATCGGATTATTGATCCGCAATCTCAACCATCGCGAAAAAATGCTTCATTATTTGGAACGAAGCCATGACAATCATTTCCGTCAATTGGAAAATTACCTGGAAGCAAAACAAAACGCGTGGGATAATAATCTTTGGGTGCGATTGATCGTGGGAGTGTCAGCAGGAATTGCCATGCTATTCTTATTAATTATCAATGCTGAATCTTATTGGAGCATGACCATAGCAAGCCTGTTCATTATCATTCTATTGGCCAATGCCATCCTGGGATGGATCAATTTCAATGATCGGATATTGTTACATGATATACGGCGAAGTCACCGTGATCAACCTTCTAACGAACCTGAATGATACGCCTGACGCACTATCGTGCCTTCAAGTATAGCTGAAGGATTGATCTGACTCTGTGTAATGATACCCTGGTATTCTCCTGTCAATAACAATCTTGCACATTCCACCATCGGAGCTGCTGTACAGGTCTGAATAGCTCTCATTGTGATACTCCCAACCATCAGCGGATAGATATGATGCGCCTGCTGCATCGACCGCAAAATGCCTTGTTGATCATAACCTGTAACTGCAGCATAAATCACAATGACATCATCCTCGACGTGAGGAATGTTTTGCAACATATGTTCTTCAAGCTTTGTGATAGCAGATGCTTGATCACCAGTATTCTTCAGCCAGGACTTTACCCAATCAAAGTGGCCGGGATATCGAATGGTTTTATAATCGATGTTTTTAATCTGGTCTTTAAATGCTTCCGGCAGATCAGCTGCTCCACCACTAGTCAGATCTGCTTCATAGGTTTTACCGTTGAGGATAAGCATTTCCGGTTCTGTAAGCGATGGGATACGGACGATCTCATGATTTCGTACTGCTTCAGAATCCTTGATATACTCGGTAGCGACACCAATCGTGCTCCAGGTAAAACCATAATAATGTGGGGACTCGGTAAACTGGGTCAAAGCACCTACACGCATGGAAAGTTTTTCCAGTTTTTCAACATCATACTTATTCATGAAGGATTCAGCCAGATGAACACCCAGGTTATTGACATATCCGGGAGCCAATCCGGTCTGTAGAATAAAACCTGTCTCCGCATCTGCTGCCATCTCTTTGATTTCCTGAGTCTCCTTTACATATTCTGTAAGGTTGACATAATGGAGCCCATACTGAATACAAAGGCGTGCCATAGATGGGGCTAATGATCCCGGAAGGCAATCCAAAAGAACATGTGTATCATCAAGAACAGAAGCAAAAGCTTCAGCATTTCCATCGGCAGGCATGGCAAATGTGGTAAATCGAGACTTTTTCCCAATCCCTTTTTGAACCCACTCAGTGGCCTCTTCAATCTGTTGTAAAGAGACATCTCCCAGGACCACTTCACAATCCCAGCCCTGAGCATCCAGTATAAGTAATGCTGCTGCTCGGCCAATTCCTCCAGCACCTGCGATAAATATTTTGTCCATAAAACTTCTGATTAGTAGCCTTTAAAGAGGTGCCAAAGGTAATTATTTTGGCTTCTTCCCGCCCGCCATGCGCGGAAACCAGAAGGCGCCCGAAAATCATATTAAATAAAAAAATCATGTATATATACCTAGATAAGTGGAGATAATACTATATTTGACCGTCATCCCAAGACAGGAATAGTCTCATTACTATGTCCATATTTATACCGAAGAACAAAAAGGCTGCCTCTACTGTGCGGCCGAAACCTAAGAAAGGAGCCCAGAAAGCCTCTTTCATCAGGGATCAGCGAATTCCAAAACTGATTGGAATCACCCTCGTGGTATTAGGTGTGTTCGTCCTCGTGGCGGGCGTTTCCTATGTATTCACCTGGAAAGAAGATCAGGATAAGATCCTCAACAATCCTTTTAGTGCATTGGGTGAAGGAGATCTCATCATGGCCAATTGGCTTGGCAGGTTAGGTGCCGTCGTTGGAAACGCACTCATCTATTGGGGCTTTGGGATTTCGTCCCTCGTCCTCCCTGTGCTCGTCATTGGATTTGGCCTCAGGAAATTTTTAGGAGCAGGATTGCAGACCTGGTACCTCCGTGCCGGAAAATCAATCCTGGCGATGGTCTATTTATCCATGTTTCTGGCTTTCGTTTTTTCATGGACCCAGTTTCCATGGGGAGGCGCTTTTGGTGAGAGCACCACAGAATGGCTATCCAACTTCATGGGATTCCTAGGTGTATTACTGTCTTTGCTTTTTGTGTTGGCGGCTACCTTTATCATACAATTCAATCCTACCATACAATGGAATGGCAAAGGTGAATTCCTTGCTTTTCCAAATATGAAAATGCCCGAGTGGAAGCTGAGCCTTGCTGAATTAGGTTTAGACATCTTTAAAAAGAAGATTAAGACTGACATACCAGTTGTTGAAAATCCTGCAGGTAATGAGGCAGAAATAGAAGATGAAGAAATCGAAGACGAAGAAACAGATGAAGTACTACAACCCGGGTTTCTCAACCGTTTTCTCAAATCGAGTGATGCCCCGAAAACGGTTGTTGCACTGGATGAAGAAACAGATGATCTTGATGCACTTGAATTAGACCTTGAAGATTTTGAGCTCGAACGTACAGTTGATTCTCCTGCAGAACCTGAGCTTGAAATAAGCGGATTGGATACTATTGACAGGGCAGATACATTCGCTGAAGGCCATATTCCTCCAACCTTTAGTGGCGTGCAGGACAAAGTATTCCTAATGGATCAGGAACACAGCGAGCATAGTGAGCCATATGATCCTACACTGGAACTATCTTCCTTTGAGCCACCTACATTAGAATTGCTGCAGGAATATTCAGATGGAAATATTCAGATCGACCGGGCTGAGGTGGAAGCGAATAAAGATCAGATCATTGAGACATTACTAAACTATAAGATAGAAATCACCAAGATCCGTGCTACGATTGGCCCAACGGTAACCTTGTATGAAATCATACCAAAGCCTGGTATCCGGATTTCAAAAATCAAGAACCTCGAAGATGATATCGCACTAAGCCTTTCTGCGCTTGGCATCAGAATCATTGCGCCCATACCAGGTAAAGGAACGATTGGTATCGAGGTACCTAATAAGAAAAAACAAATCGTTTCTTTAAAAGAGGTGCTGATGTCTGATAAATTTATTTCAGGCAAGATGGACCTTCCCATAGCGCTTGGAAAAACGATTTCAAATGAAGTCTTTGTAGCAGATCTTGCAAAAATGCCTCACTTACTTATTGCAGGAGCAACAGGTCAGGGAAAATCAGTTGGTATCAACACTGTACTGATGTCCCTACTCTACCGCAAACACCCATCGCAACTCAAACTGGTCCTCATCGATCCAAAGAAAGTAGAGCTCTTTCCGTATGCCAAGCTGGAAAACCATTTCCTTGCATTCCTGCCTGACCAAAAGGAACCAATTGTAACGGAGACCAAAAAAGTTATTTATACCCTCAATTCTCTTTGTATTGAAATGGATGACCGTTATGACCTGCTCAAGAAAGCTCATGCGCGAAACCTGAAAGAATACAATGAAAAATTTGTCAACCGGCAACTCAACCCATTAAAGGGCCATAGGTTTATGCCATTTATCGTGCTTGTCATTGATGAGTTTGCAGACCTGATCATGACGGCAGGTAAAGAAGTCGAGATGCCTATCGCGCGTCTTGCGCAGTTAGCACGTGCGGTTGGTATTCACCTGATCATTGCAACACAACGTCCATCTGTCAATATCATCACAGGTGTGATCAAAGCAAACTTCCCTGCACGGCTTGCCTACAAAGTAGCTTCGAAAGTAGATAGCCGTACAATCCTGGATATGGGTGGTGCTGAACAACTTATAGGCCAGGGAGATATGCTTCTCTCTATTGGCAGTAATATGATCCGTCTTCAATGTGCATTTGTTGATACCCCGGAAGTAGAATCGGTCATCAACCATATCTCTGATCAAAAGGGATATCCTGAACCGTATTACTTACCTGAATATGTCGGCGATGATGAACCGATCAAAGGTGGAGACGGTATGACCTATGCAGAGCTCGATGATATGTTTGAAGATGCCGCACGTCTGGTGATACAAAATCAACATGGCAGCACTTCGATGATACAACGAAGGCTCAAGCTCGGATACAACCGTGCAGGTAGAATCATGGATCAATTACATGCTGTAGGTGTCGTCGGCCCTGCTGAAGGCAGCAAACCCCGGGATGTATTGATGTTTACTGAAACAGATCTTGACGGTTTGATCCAGCGAATGCGCACGAAAAGCTAGACTATCGGGGCTTTAACCTTTCCTTAGCTGTTGAGGATGATACTTTTCTTCTAATTTTGCGTTGTAACGTTAGATTTTGAGTTCATCAGCTATGAAGCAATTATTTCTCCCTGCCATTCTTTTCGTACTGGCTATCAGCAACGGACAAGCCCAATATACATCTGCTAAGGACTCAGATCCAGAAGCTATAAGTATGTTGACCAAAGCCGGACAAGCATTCATGTCTAAGAATGCCCAGGTCAATTTTAAATTAAAGGTCACTTTTCCGGGTGAAGAACCTATGGTCAGCGAGGGCGTGCTTTATCAGGCTGGGAAATCTTACAACCTTGAATTAAAAGATTACGCTATTATTTCTGACGGCTCTGTACGATGGGTATATTTGAAAGGTCCAAATGAAGTAAATATCTATAATGAATCCAATGGCCAGGACTGGATCAGCCCGCAGGATTTCCTGACGCTGCATACTTCACAGGATTTGGTTTTCATGCATACCGGAACTCGTGCAGATGGTACATCCGTCATTGAAGCAAAACCACTGAAAGGCCGTTTTGATGAATTTTCCAAATTTACGATCGGCATCAAAAACGGCGCATTAAGCTTTATCAATGCGTTGTCTAGCGATGGTACCCGACAGGATATGAATATAACAGCAATAGCTTATCCTACTTCATTGGATGCAAAGAAGCTATTTACATTTCATCCTGAGCTGCATCCCGGAGTCGCTGTCGAGGATTTAAGACTCCATTGATACCGCATGGGAATCAAGAGCAGGGTCATCAGTATATTTGCCAACCGAAGCAGGAAACGTATTGAATATGATGCATTGCATGCAAGGGAAAATCAGCATGCAACCTTTGAAATGCTTATCCGCAAAGGGAAGGAAACAGAATTCGGAAGGCAACATGGCTTTCAAACGATTCAAAACCATAGTGATTTTGTCAGGCAAGTTCCTATCAGGGATTATGAAGATCTGCGACCTTACATCGAAGGAATCATTCATGGAGAAGCTGATATTCTATGGCCGGGAAAACCGATATATTTTGCAAAAACTTCCGGTACTACCAGTGGTATAAAATATATTCCCATCACCCGTGACAGCATTCCAAATCATATCGGTAATGCGAGATCAGCACTGTTCAACATAACGTCGAGACTTTCACTGAAAAATCTTTTTGATGGCAAAGTCTTGTTTCTATCCGGTTCACCTGTATTGGAAAAAAAAGGAACGATTCCAACTGGCCGATTATCAGGTATCGTCAATCATTGGTTTCCAGCCTGGCTGCGAAGCAATCAGATGCCTTCTTTTGAAACCAATTGTATCGAAGACTGGGAAGTGAAAGTGGACAAAATCGCCAGGGAAACAATGCATAGTGACATGCGGATCATTGGCGGAATTCCACCCTGGGTACAGATGTATTACGAACGTGTTTTACAATTGTCTGGCAAATCAACTATCAAGGAAGTATTTCCAAATCTTCAGCTATTTGTCTATGGGGGAGTCAACTATGAACCCTATCGTGCACAATTAGAAAGATTAGTAGGAGGACCCATTGCGTACCTTGAAACCTATCCTGCATCAGAAGGATTTATTGCTTTCCAGGACCTTGATGATGCGTCAGCAGGATTATTGCTTGAATGTAATGCAGGCATCTTTTTTGAATTTGTTCCAACAGGTGAAATGCATCTTCCTTCACCTAAGCGATTGACGCTTGATCATGTTGAGATAGGTCAGGATTATGCATTGATCATGAGTACCAATGCAGGACTATGGGCGTATTCGATTGGTGACACCATAGAGTTTGTATCAAAAGATCCTTATCGAATCAAGGTTACCGGTAGGATCAAACATTTTATCTCTGCGTTCGGGGAGCATGTCATCGCAAAAGAGGTAGAAGAAGCTTTACGACAAACCGTTGCCTTACATCCTTGCCTGGTTAATGAATTTACTGTGGCTCCGCAAGTGATTCCAGCTGACGGGCAGAAACCCTATCACGAATGGTGGATTGAGTTTGGTGAAGAACCAAAAGACCTTTCAGCCTTTGCCTCTGATCTTAATTTAGCTATGGTTCGTCAGAACCTTTATTACCAGGATCTGATCGATGGAAAAATCCTTAGGCCTCTGGTTGTACAACATTTGCCTTCCGGATCGTTTAAGATCTACATGCAATCCATTGGAAAATTAGGTGGTCAAAACAAAGTGCCGCGGTTGAGTAATAACAGGGACATTGCTTCCTCCCTGGAATCACTCCTCAA
This sequence comes from Saprospiraceae bacterium, assembly GCA_017995875.1. The sequence continues at coordinate 18,269 of JAGOIB010000019.1, read as the reverse complement.
ACGGCCTTGAAATGCGATCTAATTCCTTGATTGACAAGGGGGAGTAAATACAAAGGTTAATACAATATTCCCTATCTTTGCGAACTATTTTAAAAAGCGTCGATGCGATTTTTTACGTACATCTTATTGATATTCAGTACTTTAATTGCCTGCAAGAGTGGTTTTGAAGCCGTTCGCACCAGCAACAACTCTGAGTTGATCCTGCGCGAATCCATCAAATACTATGACAAGGGTGATTATCTGAAAGCTCAAACCCTGATGGAACTGGTCCTTAACCAATACCGGGGTACCCGGGATGGTGAAGAGCTTTTCTTTAAATATGCCTATACCCATTACAAGCTTGGGAGTTATGCACTGGCATCCACTTATTTCACCAACTTTTCTTCGACTTTTCCATACAGCACCTTTGCGGAGGAATCTGATTACATGATTGCCTACTCGTATTATCAGCAATCTCCTTCTTTTCGTCTTGATCAGACTCCTTCGGTAGAAGCCATTAATGCTTTCCAGGACTTTGCCAATAAATATCCGGAAAGCGATCGCATCCTGAAGTGCAACGAATTGATAGATGAGTTGAGGTCAAAGCTGGAATTGAAGGCCTACAATGAAGGTATCCTCTATTTCAACCTCAGCAAATTCAATGCATGCATAACAGCGTTTGACAATATGCTGTCTCAATATCCTGAATCTGTACACGCTGAGGAAGCAAGATACCTTATGGTGAAAGCTGCCTATGAATATGCTATTAACAGTGTGTATGACAAACGCGCTGACCGACTGGATGGAGCTATGGACCGCTATAATGATTATGTTAATCGTTATCCGAATGGTCATCATATCAAAGAAGTAAAAGAACTACGCAAACAAATAGAAACTGAATCTAAAAATCTGTCATAAATGAGTACTATAAAGAACCTGGCTTCTGCCGTAGATGCGAATGTCAAAGCAAGAGACATTAAAGACATGGCTTCCAAGACAGCCAATATCTATGAATCAATCACAGTGATCTCCAAGCGCGCCAGACAATTGTCAGCTGAAGTAAAAAAAGAGCTTCATGACAAGCTGGAGGAGTTTGTCATTGTGACAGAGACTATTGAAGAAATCCATGAAAACAAAGAGCAGATTGAGATTTCACGCTCGTATGAAAAAATGGCTAACCCTACTGTCCTGGCGACTGAAGAATTTCTAAGAGGCGATCTTGAGTGGCGTTATCCTGAGCCAGTCGTGAAGGAAGACGAACTGACTGAAGAAACGGAGTAACACATCACCTTATTCGAATGATAAGGCATGACCTCATTGCGTGGTAAAAAAATCCTTCTTGGTGTATCAGGCAGTATTGCTGCCTATAAATCTGCATTACTGCTCCGGCTTCTGATGAAAGAAGGATGTGAGGTTCGTGTCATCATGACCGCCGCTGCAAAGGATTTTGTTTCCCCACTTACATTTTCCACACTCAGTCGAAATCCTGTTGCTTCAGATGTACATGAAGGTGGACAATGGACCAATCACGTTGAATGGGGCTTGTGGGCAGATGCCATGATCATAGCTCCAGCTACTGCGCACACGATAGCGAAATGCGCTTTAGGCCTTGCTTCTGATATGCTGACTGCTACTTATTTATCTGCACGTTGTCCTGTATTTTTTGCACCAGCTATGGACCTGGATATGTGGAAACATCCAAGCACACTTGAAAACATAAGCAGGTTACAATCCTATGGCAATTTCATCTTAGACGTTGGAACAGGTGAGCTGGCCAGTGGTCTTGAAGGCCCGGGAAGGCTCGCTGAACCGGAAGAAATACAGAGATTCCTTGCCGAGTATTTCCATTACACGCAGGATATGCTCGGATTGAAAGTCCTTATCAATGCCGGTCCTACGTACGAAGCTATTGATCCTGTCAGATATATTGGAAATCATTCTACCGGCAAAATGGGTGTAGCCATTGCGGAGGAATTTGCCCGGCGAGGTGCTGAAGTTCATCTGGTGCTTGGACCAGAGAGTGTTGAACCAGAAAACAATCACATCCGCATTGAAAAAGTAACATCAGCAGATGAAATGCTGGTTGCATGCACCCGGCAATTTGAAACATCAGATGTTACCGTTCTTGCTGCTGCAGTTGCAGATTACAAACCCAAAACGATAGCTCCTGAGAAAATTAAAAAGAGTTCTGATCAACTCACTCTTGAATTGGTAAAAACACCGGACATTGCAGCTGCTGTCGGTAAACTCAAAAAGAAAGATCAGGTCCTGGTTGGTTTTGCATTAGAGACAACGGACGGTGAGAATAATGCAAGAGAAAAAATGCTCAGGAAAAATATGGATATGATCGTCCTCAACAATCCGCGTGATGCGGGTGCCGCTTTTGGACATGATACTAATAAAGTTTCTTTTCTGTTTCCGGACAATAAACAGAAGCACTTCGAGTTAAAGTCCAAAAAAGCTGTTGCTCACGATATTGTGGAGGCTATACATCAAATGATACATGCACATGCAAAAAAATAGTTTCTATATTGCTTTCATCCTTATGCTGGGTTTCAGTTGGAATGAAGTGAGTGCCCAGGAATTGACCGCGGAAGTAACAATTACTACTCCCAAATTGCAGGAAACAGACCCAGTCGTCTTCAAGACGCTTGAACGTGACCTAAAGGAATTTCTCAACCAGACCCATTGGACAACTGACGAATACAAGGGGTTTGAAAAAATAGATTGCAATTTCTCTGTCAACATTACATCCGAGTTGGGAAATAATACATTTAAAGCGGATATAGCGCTAAAAGCCATCCGTCCCGTGTATGGATCAGAATACAAAACCGTGCTGATCAATCATGTCGATCGCGACGTCACATTTCTTTACCAGGAATTTCAACCCATTGAGAACGGGACAGAATTTTTCAAGGACAATTTGTCTGCAGTATTTTCCTATTATGTAGAGTTGATCCTCGGATTAGATGCCGGAAGTTTTGCTCCGGATGGTGGCGCGGAACATTTTCAAATTGCTCAAAACATTATCAATCAGATTCCAAGTGCCATATCGGAAGCGGACAAAGGCTGGCAATCCCTTAACCGTAAAACAACGCGTTACTGGATTATGGAAAACCTGCTGAGTCCTCGCTTTGTATCCTTCAATGAAGCCTGGTACAATTATCATCGCAAAGGCCTTGACATCATGGCCTCCAATCCTACGCAGGCCGTGGCTACCATGGTGGATGCACTTTCAGAAATCGACCGAACCAATAAGGCGTATCCTAATTCCATTGGTATCCTGATGTTTCTCACTGCCAAGAGTGATGAGATCGTAGCTATCATGAAAAATGGAACCCGGACGCAGCAAACTGCTGTGTACGATATCATGCGCAGGCTTGATCCTGCCAATACCGGAAAATATAATGCCATCAGGGGATAAAGCCATCATCGCTGTTTTTGCTTCCGGCACTGGAAGTAACGCTGATAAAATCTGTGAATATTTTCGTTCACATCCTACGATAAAAGTTGGATTGGTCATCACTAACAGAGCTTCAGCTGGTGTACTTCAGGTTGCTCGCAAACACAATATTGACTGTGTTTACATTCCAAAGCAGCATTGGCCTGAGCCGCTCAATGTCCTCCCTGTGTTGTCCGAATATGGAATCACCCATATTGTTCTTGCAGGCTTTCTGCTACTTATACCTGCCTACCTTATACAAACTTACGAAGGTCGTATCATCAATATTCACCCGGCTTTATTGCCCCGCCATGGTGGTGAAGGTATGTATGGATCTTACGTGCATCAATCTGTAAAAATATCAGGCGATCGTGTTTCAGGCATCACCATACACGAAGTGAATGACCATTATGATGAAGGCAGAATAGTCTTCCAGAAAGAAGTGTCGATTGATGAGGACGATTCTCCAAATGATATAGGTCACAAAGTGCTCGAATTGGAACATACCTATTATCCAACCGTTATTGAACAATGGATCGCAAATAACGAGGCACCCGCAGCCTCTTAGACTTTTCAGAACGCAGATTTGATCAAGCTAGCTGACAGCACATACATTCATCACTGAAATAATAATCTGCGAAAATATCTTTTCAATAATTCTGCGTCATCCTTGTGATGAGCGGAGTCGAATCATGCGATCCAGAATTAAGATTTCGCAGATTCACTTCAAATATTTTCCCCATACTTCAGGAAACCTGTATCGATATCCTTCAACTCCTTGAAGGCCGCCCGTATGAATAGCTAAGATTGAATCTTCCTCTTTGAAATAGCCGGATTTCCACCGGTCATCAATGGCATACATCAACTTGCCTGTGTACACAGGATCTAAAGGAATGCCGGTGTCGGCCGAAAAAGAAACCATAAAGTCTATTAGCTGCTGATTGAAGCGACCGAAACCTCCGAAATGATAATCTGTCCATAATTCCCAGGCGCAGACAGGATTGATTTGGTACTGCCGAAGTAATTCTAAGAAATACGAATCAGTGCATCCCTTCCATGCAGGTATGATGATCACTTTTACATCAGCAGGTGCTGAAGAAATAATACCGCATGCTGTACCCATGCTGCCTCCGGAAAGAATAATATGCGTTGGATGCTGACTGAGGCATTCATTTAAAATTTCTGATGTGCCGCGAATCCCCGGACCACTTAATCCTCCTTCAGGAATAAACAATGAACCAGGAAATAAGCGGCCTGCTTCCTGCTCATCAAATACAGTATAGGCTTCCGGATTCAAGTACAATATATCACTTCCGTTTTCTCTCAGTTTTCGGATACTTGGATTGTTTTCGTCCGGAGCATAACTTCTTATCGCAGCAATAAGTCGCAGATCAAAAACATCACAAGCTTCAGCCAATGCAGCCAGATGATTGCTGAACATTCCACCTTTGCTAACAATAACCTTCACACCATTAGCTAGCGCAAACTCAATCGCATATTTCAGTTTATAGTATTTATTACCTGAAGCCCATGATTGCAACAAATCAAGCCTCAACATGGATAGTTGTTTACGAGAATGCCATCCTTTTAGAGATTGAACGGGGCCTTGAGAAAATTGATTCCATTTCTCAAAGTGTGTGATGGAAGGGATATGCATGGCTGACAATGTAACCTACGACTGAATCAACACCACCCTCTTGGTCTTGATCGTGCGGCCAACATGATCCTGTAATCTATACAGGTACGTACCGCGTTGCATTTCACTCAAATCAACGGCGATAGTCTTGCGGGATGAATCAACATCAACATCCACTTCTTTTACCAGAACCCCAAGAATATTAAATATCCTGAGTTTGTATTTTCCGGCGACAAGATCAGAAAGCTGGAAACGTACAACATCATAACTTGGATTGGGATATGCAAAAATATCCGGCCTGACAGGCTCTTCTGTAAAGACACGGGTTACCAGGGGATGTGTTTTGAACTCAACACTTACCGGACGAATTCCATCTTTGACTTCAATCTCTACCAACTTTAAGCCAGAAGCCGAAGAAACAAATCTTATCAATTCTGTATTGGTGATCAACCGAACTCCCGGTATCTGGGTGGTGACATCTCTCCAGGTCAGTCCATACTTTACTTCCACCTGCGCAGCGCGCTTGATCTGTACCTTTTGGCGTAAAGCTGACATCACCTCCGTCGGCAGGTACAACAATCCCTCACCATCTACCACTGTCTCTTCATAGATGGTATAGGTGACCCGACATGAATCGGGAAGTTGTGGAGGAGTCCAGGCGCAAGTGATGTTTCTTGGCCAGGAAAAAACAGAACTCATTCTGCCCCGATATGTATAATGCTCCCCTAATACACCTGTAAAAAAAGGTTTGTAAGCTGGACTCAATGTATAGTTGAGTCTGCCGCCACCACACACAGGATTACTATCCATGGCTTCAATGACCTGGCTTGACTTCCCGGAAAGAACCATAAGTGCTTCAGTTTGCAGGCCGTTGATAAGGCTCGCGTATGTCTTACCATCACGCTCACCGGATACAACGATCCTGCTGCTGATAGCATATGGAGCTTTTAAAGACCTGAAATCCCATGTCTGCGCAGGACCTGAAAAAGTTATTAAAAACTGATCAGGCAAATATTCCTTTGCATAATAGATGGTATCCTCAGCCAGCCTTGCCCAATTCATTTGCTGTGATGACAATATCAAACACCAACACATGGCGAACAGGGAAAGGATAGATTTTTTGATCATTGCATCCATTGCAGTCCTACAAATTTAGCATACTCACCCTCACGTTGCATCAAAGTGGCATGATCACCTGTTTCCACTATTTTTCCTTCCTGGAGTACGATGATCTGATCTGCATGTTGTATCGTAGACAAGCGATGGGCGATCACGATGGAGGTTCGTCCTTCCATTACACGCTTCAGTGCTTCCTGAACCTGACGTTCCGATTTCGAATCAAGTGATGCAGTAGCCTCATCAAGAATTAAAATCGGTGGGTTCATCAGCAATGCCCTGGACAATGTAATTCGCTGACGTTCTCCACCACTCAGGGTGCTACCTCTGTCACCGACAATTGTATCATATCCCAGAGGTGTATTCATGATAAAATCGTGAATCTGTGCAATCTTTGCGACGGCTACCACTTCTTCCATTGTTGCATTGGGTTTTCCGAAGGCAATATTGTTGAACAGGGTATCATGAAATAGGACAGGATCCTGATTGACAATCCCCATGAGGCTGCGAAGTTGCTTGATATTCAATTCACGAATATCATTACCATCGATCCGGATACTACCTTCGGTAACATCGTGGAATCTCGGTAGCAAATCAGCAAGTGTTGATTTTCCGGAACCACTCAATCCGACTACCGCCAAAACTTGCCCCTTTGGTATCCGAAGGTTAACATTGCGCAGCGCCCATTCACCATCTTTATTATAGCGGAATCCGACATTGTCGAGTACGATTTCCTTTTGAAAAGAATGGATCTCTTTAGCAGGAACCATCTGTTCGATTTCCTCGGTATTGTCCAGCACTTCATTGACTCTATCTACAGCGGCGAGTCCTTTTTGAATATTGTAGTAAGCTGATGAAAATGCTTTTGAAGGTGCGATGACATTGAAGAACGCATAGAGAAAGGCGAAAAAAGTCTCCGGCTTTATTTCATTCCTGAAGACGAGCAAAGCGCCATACCATAACAAGACCGCAACGATCGTAATACCAAGTACTTCGGACAAAGGGGAAGAAAGGTCACGGCGGTACATGATCTTCGTGAGGAGTGATCTGTATGCATTATTGATCTTACTAAATCGGCCCTGCTGATAATCCTGAGCATTGAAGCCCTGTATAATGCGCATTCCATTAAGACTCTCCTCCACGTGAATCATAAGGTCTGCCAACAATCGTTGACCAACTTTTGATTGGCGCTTAAGCCTGCGACCAATACTGCCAACAATGAAAACAGTAAATAAAATGAGTACAAAAACAAACAATGTAAGTTTCAGGCTGGTAAACAACATGAAGGTGATGCTACCGATGATAACGATAGGTTCTTTAAAAATCGATTCAATCACATTCAGTATGGAGTATTCAATTTCCTGTACATCGGTGCTGATCCTTGATATAAAATCTCCTTTCTTACCCCTTGTAAAATAGGCCAAGGGTAAGTGCATGTATTTTTTAAAAATGGCATCACGTACATCCCGCACAATTCCGTTTCGCACCTGCGCCATAAACACGACTGACAGATACCTGAAAATATTTTTTAACAAGAAGATCAAGACAAAGCTTACACATACGATGACCAGCGCTCCTTCCTGTGAATAATTTTTTACAAGCTGGCCGAAGATAAATTCAAGCCATTCCTGGATGTTATTGAGACTGAAAGGAACTGGTTTGGCGGAGGGCGTGACGCGACCGAATAAAATTTGAAAAAATGGGATGATGATCGGGATACTGATCACCATACACAGTGCCATGAGAATATTGCACAGGATGTTGAGAAACAAAGGGACTTTGTACCCCTTCAGATAAAATAGTAATTGACGGGTTGGGCTCAGCCCTGACATCGACATTAATCTTCCAGCTTAAAATTGTCCAGAAACCCTGTATGAAAATCACCGGAACGGAACTGAGGGTCCTGCATTAATTTCTTGTGAAATGGAATCGTTGTATTAACACCTTCTACAATAAATTCATCCAGTGCACGCACCATTTTCTTAATACAGTCTTCACGCGTTGGTGCCTTGCATATGAGTTTGGCAATCATACTGTCGTAATACGGAGGAATGGTATATCCCGCATAAACATGCGTATCAACACGTACACCATGGCCTTTTGGACTATGGAAAGAAGTAATCTTACCCGGACTGGGCCTGAAATTATTGTATGGGTCTTCCGCATTGATCCTGCACTCAATGGCATGACCATTTGGAAAATAATTCTTACCTGAAATAGGGATACCGGCAGCCACTTTGATTTGCTCTTTGATCAAATCATGGTCTATAACCTCTTCCGTCACACAATGTTCAACCTGGATACGGGTATTCATTTCCATGAAATAAAAATTCTTGTGCTTATCGACAAGAAATTCAATCGTACCTACCCCTTCATAATTGATGGCTTTACCTGCTTTGATAGCAGCTTTACCCATTTTATTACGCAGTGATTCATCCATGAAAGGAGAAGGAGATTCTTCGAGCAGTTTTTGATGACGACGCTGTATGGAACATTCTCTTTCTGACAAGTGGACAACGTGTCCGTGCTGATCTCCGACTATCTGGATTTCGATGTGACGCGGTTGTTCAATAAATTTTTCGATGTATATACCATCATTGCCAAAAGAAGCTTTGGCTTCCTGGCGTGCCTTGTTCCAAAGTTCTTCGAGATCCTTTTCTGCCCAAACGACGCGCATGCCTTTACCACCACCACCAGCTGTAGCTTTCATGATGACAGGGTATCCGATGTCCTTGCTGATTTTCATGGCGTGGGCAACGTCTGTTACAAGACCACCACTACCAGGAACAACAGGAACGCCTGCCTTTACCATCGTTTCTTTTGCAGTGATCTTATCGCCCATCTGCCTGATCATCCAGGGAGTAGGGCCAATAAATTTGACACCATATTCCTTACATACCTCTGCGAAATCTGCGTTCTCTGCAAGAAAACCATAGCCGGGATGAATGGCATCCGCATTGGTAATTTCAACAGCCGCCATAATGCGGGGTATACTTAGATAAGAGTCGCTTGACTTGGGAGGGCCGATACAAACAGCTTCATCTGCAAAACGTACATGCAGACTATTCTTATCCGCTGTGCTATAGACAGCGACTGTACTGATGCCCATTTCCTTGCATGTGCGTATCACACGTAAGGCAATTTCTCCCCTATTTGCTATGAGTATTTTCTTAAACATCCGGATTGATCTGGTTAGACAACACTATTGATCTTATTCAATGATGCGGGGCACCATTGCCCTGGCTATTATCCGTTCGGATCAATGAGGAATAACAACTGGTCGTACTCAACAGGAGACGCATCTTCGACAACGATTTTTACCACTTTACCGGCTACTTCTGATTCTATTTCGTTGAAGAGTTTCATGGCTTCTACGATGCATACAACCGTGCCTACTTCAATAGTATCCCCCGGCTTAACATAAACGGGTTTGTCAGGAGAGGCAGATCTGTAAAAGGTTCCTACTATAGGAGACCGGATTTCAATAAGATTATCCTTGGCAGCTGCTGTAGGAGCACTCACAGTACTATCCCCATCTGCATCTGAAATTGCTTTCGATGTTGCGGCAGGCGTAGATGACGCCACAGGTGATGCACTGATTACTGGCGGAGATGGCATTTGAACATACTGTGTCATCCCTTCCATTCCGGGATGAGCATTCATGTAGAACTTAGTCCTTACAGAAAACTGAAGGTCGCCTTGCTTATATTTAAATTCAGCAAGTTCCAGGCGATTGACGAGTTTGAGTAACTCTTGTAATTCTTTAGAATCCATATCTACATGTTATTTAGCCCTTTCAATATAACTTCCGGTTGCAGAGTCAACTTTTATTTTTTCCCCTGCTTCAATAAATAATGGGACCCTCACATCAGCACCTGTTTCAACTTTCGCATTTTTCAACGTGTTGGTTGCGGTGTCTCCCCGGTGGCCGGGCTCAGTGTAAGTTACCTCCAAGATAAGATATTGGGGTAATTCTACAGACAATGGAGTTTCAAGAGCGGCGTGCATCAGAATTTCCACTTCGAGGCCTTCTTTCATCAGGTTGGCATTTTCAATCATATCGGCCTGAACACTGACTTGTTCGAAAGTTTCATTGTTCATGAAATTATAGCCCATTTCATCCTGGTAGAGATATTGGAATTTGCGGCGTTCAACCCGTACAATATCAACAGTATGACCGGATTGAAAGGTATTATCAATGACTTTTCCTGTGGTAAGACTCTTGAGCTTAGACCGGACAAAGGCATTTCCCTTACCTGGCTTAACATGCTGAAAGTCAACAACAATAAAAATGTCATTATTAAATTCGATGCAGAGTCCTTTTTTGATGTCTCCTGAGTTAGCCATAGGTTAATGTATAGATGAATTTTTGAAAATAAGGGTGCAAATATAGGGCTTTTCGGGCGCCTTATGGAGCATTGCCTAAAGTATGCTGTATGCCAGGGATTAATACGCCCAGCTCCAAAGGCTGGCTCCCCATGTGTATCCACCTCCAAAAGAAGTAAGAATGACTTTATCCCCTGGTTTTAGCTGGTCTTCCCATTCCCATAAGCATAGTGGTATCGTTGCAGATGTGGTATTGCCGTATTTCTGGATATTGACCATCACTTTTTCCATTGGGAACTTGAGCATATCCGCTACTGCCTGAATAATACGAAGGTTGGCCTGGTGGGGGACGACAAACCGAATATCATCGGGCCCGAGATTATTGCGCTTCATGACTTCACCAATGGCTTCAGACATTCCTTTGACGGCAGCTTTAAAGACGGGCTTTCCATCCTGAAATAAGTAATGCCACTTATTATCAACAGTCTGGTGTGTGGGTGGGTTTTTAGAGCCTCCCCCTTTCATGTGCAAAAAATCTGCCCCAACTCCATCCACGCGCATCCATGAGTCCTGTAGTCCATAGCCCTTATCATTGGCCTGAAGTAGGATTGCACCTGCTGCGTCACCAAACAAAATGCAAGTAGCACGATCGGTATAATCAGTTATGGATGACATCTTATCTGCGCCAACAACGATGACATTTTTATAAGCGCCGGATTCGATAAACTTAGCGCCTGTGGTGGCAGAAAAAAGAAAACCGGAGCATGCTGCCTGGATATCATAGGCGAAAGCATTCTTAGCACCGATGTTGTAGCAAATGAGCGTACCTGTATCCGGGAAAAAATAATCAGGTGTCACGGACGCACAAATCAATAAATCAATATCGAGAGGTGATAGTCCTGTCTTCTTCAACAAACCCTGGACGGCTTCTGTAGCCATAAAGGAGGTCGCTTTTTCCGGATCGCGAAGGATATGCCTTTCTTCAATGCCGGTTCGGGCCTTGATCCACTCGTCATTGGTGTCAATCATGGATTCGAGATCCTTGTTGGTCAGGACATCTTTTGGAACATAACCGTAAACACCGGTGATGGCAGCACGTATTTGTGACATCGGGCAAAATTTTAGGACGGCGAAGGTAGGCAATTCTACACATCCACCATTGAAACTTAGCCCATTATCTCCTTATCGGAAAAAGAATAAGAAATGCCACTTTGGTATGGTTTTTGTTCTTAAATTTGTAGTTTACAACAATTTATAAATTACATATAATCTTAATATCATGAACCTTTCCCTATTATCCCTGCTGATTTTGTTGAATTTGGGCACTCCTAAGACCCCCAATTTCTACCCTTCCTATATTGCCGCAAAGGAAGCTTCCAAAAACGCTAAGAAGGATATGTTGATATTCTTTTCCAAATCGTCCTGCACGGTATGCGACGAAGGCTGGAGCGCTTTTGAAAAAGACCCGTTGGCCCCTAAACTGTACATCTCTACCATTGTAGATGCCGAAGATTTTGACGGGATGGTAATACTGGATAAGTACCAGCTCAACAGGGCTCCATCCTGGGTCATCTTAACCTATGATGGAAAGGTGCTGGACAAATGGGAAGGAGGATGGAGAGATTCCTCAGGCAAAACAAGCCTTTTATCAAAAGAAGAACCCAAGAAACCGGTGCAACCTGAAACAACTAAACCAGTTGTTGCACAACCTACTTCAACATCTGTGAATACTGCTGCAGTTAAAACAGAAATAGCCGCTACGTCAATGCCCTCAGTGGCGACTTCTGCCCCAAAAGTTGAAACACCTGTAAAGCCTACACCACCTCCAGCATCCGCAACTGTTACTGAAGCTGTGACTGGAAATTTTATACTTCAAGCCGGTTATTTTGGTTCAGAAGCAAATGCGCAAAAGCTTGTAGATGACCTTAAAGGAAAAGGATATGTCAACTACTCCATCAAATCCACTGTTCAAAATGGAACAACCTTTTTCAGGGTGATTTCAAAACCCTTTAGTTCTGAAGCAGATGCGAACAAGGAGATTCAATCTCTTGCCGGCGCAGGGGTGAAGGCGGCGATGAAGAATAAAAATGAGCTGTGAGAAAGGGCAGAGAGCATAGAGCATAGAGCATAGAGCATAGGACATAGGGCATAGAGCTTGTTAGATACATGCCGTCAAAGACGGCTTCATAGATATTAACCTAATGAAATGATTTCTATGATCTGTCGTACGCGATCTTAAGTACAACTTAAGCTCAACGTTTCTTTTTTTTAGACCTGTCGATAAAAGCGACAAGCTGTATTTCTTGAACAAAATTTATTGAATTGCCACGGCTTTCAAGCCTTGGGACGGGGCTCAAGAATTCAGAGAAGCTGTAGAATGAAATAAGGGTAATACTTTTACCCCATAAAACCTGGTTTTGACAAAATCACTACTGCTAAGGCGGATATCAACATTGGCGGGCATCCTGGATGAAGGGGTGAACAGGCTCAAAGGTGCTCAAATGAGTCATCTCCAATCTATACACAATGCCTATTTGTTTGCAGAAGATGGAAAAATAAAGAGTTTTGGCCCTGACCAGGAATGTCCTGTTGATCGGGCAGACGAAATCATTGATTGTACAGGAAGAATTGTATTACCGGCCTTTTGCGATAGTCATACCCATCTTGTTTTTGCTGCGTGGAGAGAAAGTGAATTTGTAGATAGGATCAAAGGGCTGACCTATGAAGAAATTGCGGAGCGAGGCGGAGGTATACTCAATTCTGCAGCGCGACTCCAGCAAACATCAGAAGATCAGCTTTTCGAACATGCTTATAAGCGATTGGAAGATGTAGTCCGCATGGGAACAGGGGCAATCGAAATAAAAAGCGGCTATGGACTCACGCCCCACAGCGAACTCAAAATGCTTCGCGTAATCCGCAGACTTAGAGAGACTAAGCTTATTCCAGTTAAAGCAACGTTTCTGGGTGCACACGCCATGCCATCCGCCTTTAAGGCCAACAGACCGGAATATATCAGGATCCTCATTGAGGAGATGCTTCCAAGGATCGCAGATGAAGGCCTGGCGGATTATATAGATGTCTTTTGTGACAAGGGGTTTTACACCGTTGACGAAACAGATCAGATCCTCGAAGCCGGGAGCAGATTTGGGCTCAAGCCAAAGATCCATGCAAATGAACTAGGATACACTGGTGGTATCCAGGCTGGCGTCCACCGCAATGCTATTTCTGTTGATCATCTGGAGTATACAGGACCTGATGAAATCAACACTTTAGCAGCATCGGAGACAATTGCGACTATATTGCCGTCCACTGCTTTCTTTTTGGGGTTACCTTATGCTCCTGCCAGAAATATGATTGAAAACAACCTCTGTGTTGCTTTGGCCAGTGATTTCAACCCGGGATCATCTCCCAGCGGGAACATGGCTTTTATATTATCTCTGGCTTGCATCAAGCTCAAAATGTTGCCGGAAGAGGCCTTAAATGCGCTAACGATCAATGGGGCAGCAGCTATGGAGCAAAGCTTTACCCACGGTAGCATAACACATTCAAAATCAGCAAATTTAATTCTAAGTAAGCCAAATTCTACAATACCCTTCCTACCCTATTCCTTTGGACAATCCTGGATCGATAGCGTTTTCATTTCTGGACAGCTTATTCGATAATTCATCAGTCTGCAAAAGCCCTTTCAAGTTTAATCTTGTATACTTTAGACCAAACGTTTTTCGTTTCCTTCTCGTCCTGTAAGTCAGGCAGCCTTTCCTGATAATCTTGAATCTAGCAGGAAGCCTGTCTCCTTTATAAAATAAATGAATACCCCGACCTTTAAAGCCAACAGGAAAACCTATTTTTGCGTCTACATATTATAGAAAAAACTCATACTAGTACTATTGAATGGAAAATCTGCATGTTAAAAACATAAGGAAATGGATGTTATTACTGGCCATTTTCACCGGATTTTCAATTCAGACCGGTATTTCCAGTGAGCTTGTTTCGATTCGGGATTTAGTCTCCGCCCCATCATCCGGTGTTGACTCTGTAAGTTTTACGTTTGGTTGTATCAATGGCGAACCCGGCGATACTATCTGTATACCGGTTACTGTTGAAAACTTTAACGATATCGTTATCATCCAATTAGAGATTTTGTGGAATAGCAGTGTCCTGGACTACATTGAAATTTCTAATCCTGGTTCACCGAATATCAATGTCAGTGCTGACTTCAATCTTTCTGGGCCAAATGCTTTAAAATTTATTCCATTTGGTTTTCCGATTAATGGAGAAACACTTCCTGATGGAACTGTACTCTTTGAAATCTGCTTTCGTATAATTGGATTTCCTGGTTCCGGAAGTTGCGTTGGGGTATCTCCTTATTTTGATTTTGAGGTTGCTAATATAAATGGTGTAATCCCATCTGACTCTGTTAGCTGTTGCATGACTGTAGATAATGCTGTAGACCTTGTTGGTTTTGTAACCAGTTGTGGCCCTGCCGTAATGGGTGGGAATGGGACGATTAATGTGACGGCGTACGGAGGTACCGCACCCTATTCGATTACCTGGATGGGGACGACCTCTGGAGGTCCTGTAAATATTCCCGTTGAAGGTGGCAGCAACTTCCTCAGTGTCCCTGCAGGAAACTATGATGTGACTATTACTGATGCCCTTGGAAACACTGTAACCTATAATACCAATGTTGCCGTGGTTGCGTTGGGAATCACCACAGAGCTAAAGGATCCAACTTGTTATAAGTTTAGTAATGGAACTATCGAGATTAAACCCGAAGGTGGCACCCAACCCTATAGCTATATCTGGCAAAGCCTTGATATTCCTAATCTTGCAGGTTCAGGATTTATCAGAACCATAAGCGACTCTTCATTAATCACGAGCTTGCCAGATGGCATGTATACGATTCTTTTAAAGGATGACAATGGTTGTGAAGTTCTTGATACGGTTACGCTGAATGATAATCCATTTATTATTGATATTAACAGTGTCTTTAGTGCTTCGTGTGTGGGTGCTATGGATGGCTTGATCAGTTTGTCTATTTCAGGTGCCCATCCTGATGCATCTGGCAATTATACCATTACGATCCGTCCAGCATTTATATTGTCAAGTAATATGGTGAGTATTGGTCTTCTTGATCCCGGGATTCATCAAATAACCATTTCAGATAATGTTTCCGGTTGCGATACGATATTTGAATTTTCTATTGGATACCTTGACACGATTACTGCCAGTGTGAATGTGACTAACCCACCCTGCGCTGTCGCCAGCAATGGAAGTGTATCGATCAGGGGCAGGACCAATGGAGTTCCCGGACCAGCCTATACCTACAACATTTTTGAAAATGGAAATCTTATTACCACTGCCGGACCTGTCGGTGGAAATTTTAATTACAGTCCGTTGGGACCGGGTACGTATGCAATCATTGTAGAAGAAGGACCTTGTATGTCTGATTCTATTTATTTTACGATCACCGCACCACCACCCATTGTAGCTGTTGAACTTGGGTCAACACTTGACAATTGCGCTTCGTCCGGCTCTGGAGACATATGGTTTTCTATCACTGGTGGGACCGGCCCATATATTCTTGATTCAGATGAGGGTTTTCAGGATGCAGATACTCTATTTAATCTCAACTCAGGAAATCATATACTTACCGTTACGGATGCTGCAGGATGTACAAGTACTTTGCCTTTCGTGATCCATTCATTTGATGAAAATGAAGAGGCCGATATCACATTTGTTATTAATGGCACACCATGTGATGGCGGGACAGTGGCCGTTTTATTTCAGGGTGCGCCTGTTACCGCTGGAGTATTCTGGAGTAACGGTGAAGTAAACGATACGATTACAATCACAGGAACGGACACATTAAGCGTGGATCTCATTTTTGGTCCACCTATATTTTGTATTCTCAGCGATACCGTGCACATTGAATGTACACTGGAACTTGAATTAGATATCACGGTAGTACAACCACTGTGCGGTGGAGGAGCAGTAGGTGGTCCATATACAGGCTCTGTCATAGTTGATACTTCCAATGCAGTTGCCCCTGTGACCTGGTTTTGGTCGTTTCCCGATACTACCAATTCGGCCATCTATTCAGGACTTGCACCCGGAGAATATTTTGTAACCGTCGTTGATGCAGCTGGCTCCATGGCTGTTGATAGCTTTGAAATCATTGCCCCTAATACAATTACATTTATGTTTAGCAATGTGGACAGTGTATCATGTCCTGAAATTTGTGATGGTGGAGTGAGAGTTATTCCTGCCAATGGCGATCCTATGGCAGATTACCAGTTGTATTGGGACCCGATCAATCCACAGGCGGACACTGGATTGTTTTTTAATATAACCAACTTATGTGCCGGGCTCAATGAATTTACTGTATCACAGGATGGGATTTGTTTTTATAAGGATACCATTGAAATTTTGGCACCTGATTCTGTAACCATCGATCTGGTACAGGCAGTAGATGTCACCTGCCATGGTGGAAATGATGGCATCATAGAAATAGTTGCCGGCGGTGGAACACCAGGATATACATATGATTGGCTTGGCGGACCATCCACTGCCTTGTTTAATGGCGTCCCCGCAGGTACTCAATACATTACTGTTACCGATAGCAAGAACTGTACAGCCATTGATAGCTTTAGTGTCAGCGAACCAGATACCCTGATAGCAGACATTAATCTGACAGCCACTTCAAATCTTTCATGTGGCAACAGCAGTGATGGTATTATTGTACTCGACGTCGCAGGAGGTAATCCTGGTACGCTCACATATACATGGAATCCAAATGTTTCAGCAACATATCAAGCTGTAAATCTTCCTGCCGGAACATATAGTATCACTGTAACAGATCCTAAAGGTTGCACAGATACTGCATCCTATACCCTCTTAGCCCCGACTCCTATCAGTGTTACATGGCCCATCGTTGAAATGCCTGCCTGCTTTGGGGATGAAACACTATTACTGATTGAGGATGTAACTGGTGGCAATGGCAATTATAGTTTTACCATCAATAGTGGCGCACTTATGGATATAGGTGAACCTGTCCTGCTCCCTTCAGGAATTTATGTTGTGGATGTATTTGATGATAAGGGATGTTCGAGCGATACTACTTATATCATTATGGAACCTGATCCGATATTGGTTTCCATAGGACCTGACGATCCCGTTATTAACCTGGGTGATAGTTTGTTTATCACCGGAAGTGTAGATCAGAGTGGTAATCCAATTGTGTCAACATTATGGACTTCAACCGAGCCGGTTAGTTGTGCAACATGTCCTGGAACGTGGGTCTTCAATTCTATACCCACCGTATTCACCTGGACAGTTATTGATTCAAATGGTTGCCAGGCTTCCGCGAGTATCACTGTAGATGTTGATTACGAAAGGAATGTTTACATCCCAAATATATTCAGTCCAAATGGTGATGGCCGCAATGACATCTTCAAGATATTCACCGGACCAGGTGTTGTTTCTATCAACTTCATACATATCTATGATCGATGGGGCAACATGGTCCATGTCGAAGGGCAGCAAATGCCGGATCCAAATGGTGCAGGAAACTGGGATGGCACTTTCAAAGGTGAGCCGTTATTGGCAGGTGTATATGTCTATACTGCAGAGGTGACTTTTATTGATGAAAATACGACCCTGGTGTATCGGGGGGATGTCACTATTATTAAGTGAAAAGTGAAGAGTGAAAAGTGAAAAGTAGGCAGTTTTCAGTCAGCAGTTTTCAGTCAGCAGTCAGCAGTATTCAGT
>JAGOIB010000113.1:3281-6736 GCA_017995875.1 Saprospiraceae bacterium | reverse complement strand
TGCTTCGAATGCAGGAAGCCAATGGATCTGTACTGATGAAAGTTTCAGTTACAGATTATTCAGGGGCAAGTCCACCAAGCTCAGATTCAGGTGCGCGACGATATGCACCTGCACAAGCTTCCGCAACACGTATGGCAGCAAGCATGTATGGCATAGCAGCAATAGCATACAATCAATCGGGAATTCCGTCTCTTCAGCTTTATGCGGATACGCTCGAACAAGCTGCTGTGGATGCATGGAATTGGATACAGGCTAACCCCGGATATTCATTTTACAACAATGCAGGTTTCGTAAATGCTAATCCTGAAATCGATACTGCCTATCAGAACGCCGCACGTTTTGGCGCAGCGGTTGCTTTGTTTGCATTGACGGGTAATGCGACGTATAAAACATGGGTGGACAATCATTATGCGGTGATGCATCCTATAGCGTGGGGCTTCTGGTATCCATGGGAGAGTATCGTGCAGGACATGATGCTTTATTATTCCTCCTTACCGAATGCAACTACCTCTGTTAAAAATGCTATCCGCAATTCCTTTTCCAATTCAATGGCAAACAATTCACATCTCTTGCCTGCAATCACTGCCACTTCATGTGCATATCGGGGCTACATGAATAATGGGGATAATGTATGGGGGAGCAATCGCCCACGCGGTCATACAGGATCGATGTTTTACAATGTCATCGCATACAACATAAATGGCAACACGCAAGTATATCGAAATGCCGCCATGGGGTATCTCAATTTTCTCCATGGTGTCAACCCGATCAGTACGGTGATGCTCACCAATATGTATGATTATGGTGCTGAAAAACCAGCCAATGAAATGTATCATAGTTGGTTTGCCGATGGTACTTCGTATGATAACGCTGTCACATCGACCCATGGTCCTGCGCCAGGTTATCAACCCGGAGGATTCAATCCAAACTATCATCCTGATGCATCGTACAATGGTGATATCATCCCCCCTGAATTGCAGCCTTCTCTTAAATCCTATAAAGACTGGAATACCAGTTGGCCGGAAAACTCATGGGAAATCACAGAGACGTCTATTTCAAATCAAGGTTCCTATGTCAAGTTGCTGAGCAAGTTTGTTCCGGTACCGTGTGTGAAAACGATTACAAATCCTTTTGATTCGGGTTATGGTACATTACGTCAGGCAATAGCCTGTGCAAGTGCAGGAGATACGCTTAAACTGAAATTGCCAGCCAACGCAACGCTTCAACTCACAAGTCAATTAATCATTGATAAGAATCTTGTGATTGTCAATACACTTGCCGGCCAGGCTCCGATCAATTGTGTTGTTGGAGGTTCAGGAATCGTGATCAATAGTGGCAAGACGGTGCATCTTCACGATCTCTCCTTCACCGGGACATGTACCAACATCATTCAGAATATGGGAAGTCTTCATCTACATCATGTAAAATTTGATGCAACAGGGGTGACGAGTAATGTGTTGAAAAATCTCGGAGGGGAATCAAGAGTTTATGGTGTTGTTGAATTAAAGGAATAAGGTAAAGGGCGGAAAGGCGGAAGGGCAGCACGGCGGAAAGGCAGAAGAGGCGGAAAAGGCCAAAGAGGCGGAAGAGGTGACATGTAATTAGCGGAAATTAGCGGTCATTAGCGGCATAAGAAAGCAGTTGCAATGGTTAAAGAGGGGAAATAGCAAGGGGCTGGGAACATAGATAATTCAAAAACAGCTCCATAGGAGCGACATGTCTGTAGCATTGAATAGAGAAAAATCATTTCCAGCTCCATAGGAGCGGCACAGTATCCAAGGGCAAGAAGTAGGGAGGGAGGGAGAGGAGTTGGAAAGGCGAAAGAGGAACGTAATTAGCGGTAAGTATCGATCGTAAGCTGCAAAAGAAAGGTGGAAGGGTAAAATAGCCGACCGCCGTTGTATGGAGTTTCCTGTGCTGAGCGAAGTCGAAGTATCTCCGCCAACCGCCAAACCGAGATGCCGTTTGATGGAGTTCTCTCCGCCAACCAACAGATGCCATTTGGATTATTATAGGATGACCACCTTCTCTGTTTTCACGTAACTGCCTTGCTCAATATGCAGAAAGTATATTCCATTGGAAACAGAATCTAATCGAAGTATAAAGGGACTGTCTCCATCCATAGTGAGAAATTTTTTCTGAATCACTATTTGACCTGTCAATGATTGTAATCGAAGTATAACATTTTCTGATGTTAAACCATTAACATCAATATTCAGGAAATTACCAGTCGGATTCGGCCACACCTTTACGCTTGGAGTGGTATGGCTCTCAGGATCATTTGCACCTAAAAATATTCCTCCTTCATATGCCCCTATCGATCTTGGATCCAGGAAAGGTGTACCTATATAGTCATGCTCAGGATATTCCAGGGTATATCCATTTCCTATCGCCGGGCTTCCTGCTGATAAGTCGAAGTCATCATTGTTTTCATCTACAAACAATGGATCCTGTCCAACAATATTATCCTGATCGGCTACAGGAAGATTGGGCCCTGGCCAACCAGTATCATCGGTATGATACCAAAGATTGTTTGAAAATGTAAATGTTTCCGGCGCTGTATTGGGGCCAATATTACATTCTACTGTACTTCGTTCGTCAAGGTAGATTATGTTGTTGCGAAATGTATTGTTGCCACACGGAGCAAATCTATCAGGATCCACAGTCTCTTGAAGAATGCGTATCACCCATTTGGTAGGAAGATAAATGGTGTTGTTAATTACTTGCGTATTGATGGTCCCTACATAGGCGATGGGTGCTTCTGATCCTATGAAGACGTTTGCATATACTTTTAAATCCGCAGATTCATATGGTGCATCTATGGGGCGAAAAAATGGAAGGCCGGTCGAACCACCAAGGTTGACTGCGCGCGCACCACCATTTTTGAAATAATTTCGTATAATTTCTATTTGGCTTGTTCCACCTTTTGCCTGAATCGAATTGGAACCAAGATTTTCGAAACGGCAATCTTTGATAAGTCCATTATGACAACCGACCATGTCAATACCACTGCCACCGGCTGCCCCATTGATAAACTTGCAATTGATGATTTCAAAATCATCCAGGCCTGACAGTTTTAGTAAATCATTATTACCACTTGCACTTATGTTGCGGAATGTACAATCTGCAAAGAGAATATGGTTTGCCGGAGTCTCATACGATCCGCCATCGTCAAAGTTTAATCCATTGCCGGTTTGATGTTCGAAGATGAATCCCCTTATTTCCAGGTAAGCTGCATCTGTAAACTGCCAGGCATTGGTACCACCGTTAAATATCACAGTCCCACCCGGTGCTACAAGAATATGAATCCATGCCGATTCAGTGCCTTGAAGATCAGCGATAAAAAGTCCTCCGTCATATGTTTCGGAATGAACCAGGATGGTGTCTCCAGGCGCTGCAACCGCTGCTGCTAGATCCAATGTACTGTATGGATATCCGCTACCGACATGCAATGT
>JAGOIB010000113.1:0-3181 GCA_017995875.1 Saprospiraceae bacterium | reverse complement strand
ACACCTATGGATGTCTGCTTAGGAACCTGGCTTGTAAGGCCGTCTTTAAAGTCTTGTGCCCAGCCGGCATCCTTATTTGCTTCGGTAGAAGCCCAATACTTGGATTTTGAATAGATACCAATATAGGTGCGGGCCTGATATATTCTATTCAATTCGTCCTTGGTAGGAAGTCGCCAGTCGTCAAAGCCTTCGGACTTGAAGTTGGCGCATTTCTTTTGTGCTGCTTCCCAGTTAAGGTTTGGCAGGTCTTTAAAATAGACGATCAGGCCATGATCACCGGTGCCATTGATGTAAAAAATGTAACCTCCCTGGTATAGTTGGCCTATGGCAAATTTAGGTGCCGGCTTGTCAGTTGCTTTTGTATTGGCAGGCGTATTCGTTTTTGGTTTAACCGGTGGTACAGCTTTTTTATTTGGGTCTGTTTTCGCCACAGGGGTGGTGCTCGGCGTAGTCGAAGGAGTGGTATTCGGAGTGGTTGATTTTGGAGTTGATGTCGTAGGGTCTGCTTCTACAGGTGCCTCAGCAGCAGCAATAGCATCAAGACTATCTTTCACAGCTTTATGCACCCAATACAACGAATCAATTCTTTCTTTAGCCTTAGTGTAATATTTGCCTTCAGGAAATTTCTCCTGATACTGAGCATAAGCTGTACTATCATTTGCGGCCATTGCCGCTTTCCATGCTTCTTTATCACCGCCTCCGGAACCCATTTTCATGATACCCCATCCCACCAGGCATAGGAGTAACACACCTCCGCCAATGAGGGCAAATTTTTTATTGTTATTTCCACTTTCGGGAGCTTCGCCTCTGGCAAGTCTTTCCTTAGCTAACCTTTCTTTTTCAAGTTGCTTTTCACGCGCTATTTTTTCCTTCTCCAGTTGTTTCAGGCGGTCACTCTCTTGTTTTTCGCGTGCTGCCTTAGCCTTCTGCTCCTGAAGGAGTTTTTCTTTTTCAGCTTTTTCACGAGCTGCCTTTTCTTTTTCGATTTGCAACAACCGCTCTTTCTCCTGTTTCTCTTTTGCCGCTTTTTCGCGCTCGAGTGCCAGTTGTTTCTCCTTTTCTTCTTTTGCCTTTAAAGCTTTTTCTTTTTCAATGGCCTCCTGCTTTTCCCGCTCTTCTTTTGCTTTTAATGCTTTTTCTCTTTCAAGTGCTTCTTCTTTTTCTCGTTGCAGTTTGGCTTGTTGGGCCCTTTCTTTTTCTTTGGCTGCTTCTATTTCCCGCAGGCGTTGCTCTTCAGCTTTTTCTGCTTTTTCAATATCGGCAAGCGCTGTAAGTGCCAGGGTCTTATAATTACCGTTTGGATACTCCTGCAGATAATGCTGGTAAAGATTTTTGGTACGTTCGGTTTTTACTTTTTGCCATAGCAGTGATTCAAGCTCATCTTCTTTTTGCTCTACTTCAAGTTGCTTGATCAATAGCCTGGCTTCATCCGTAAAGGAACCATCATGCGAATCGGCAAGGTATCTTTTATAGGAAGCAATCGTATTTTGTTTGCAGGCGTCCTCCCAAAGCTTGTTGTCACGCTTTTGTTTGGCTTCAGTATCCTCCTGAGGGCTTTCCGGTGTGAGGGATTCAATTTTGACAGCTTCAATCACTACCCCTTCGGTCTTGGCAGTATTGCCCATAGCCAGATTGAGGGTCACCACCAATTGACTAAATCCCGTCGTATAGTCAGAGGTGAAATCTATGCGCTGCAATCTTCTCAGGCGGAAAGGAGCAAGGCAATCCTCCAGTAATACAGGAATTATTTTCTTACCCGATTCAAGTGCAAAGGACACTTCATCCATCACATTGGTCGAAGCTGTCGAAGCATTAGAAAGTATCACCAGCACATACGCAGCGGAATTCAATGCCTTTTCAACAGCAGCATCCCAGTGCGTGCCGGCAGGTATATCCAACTGGTCAATCCAAATGTCGGCGCCTGCTTCACGAAGATCCTTTGCCAGCGTTAGGGCAAAGGGTGAATCACTCCTTGAATAACTAAAAAAAATCTTTTGCGTTGACATGTTACTTCTTATGGATTGTTAGTTCCTTCTGCTAAATAAATACCGAGCGAAGGGACTACCCTTCATTTTTTGGGGCAATATCGGGGAAAGTTAAGGAAAAATTCAGAGATCCCGAGTATAAGGTCGGTTTCACTGAGTAGCTGGCATTTTTAGTGTCGAGTGTCGAGTTTCGGGTGTCGAGTACCGGGTTTCGAGTGGTGAGTATTTAACTACTAACTACTAACTGCTAACTTCTAACTTCTAACTTATAATTGGCGCTTCAGGATCCTCTTGTTGTTAAGGTGCGCAATCACAGGGGCCATCTTAAACGTAAAGGTGTCGTATTCCTGGGTTTCAACGTCGAGCTTGTCAAAATCAACAAGGTCCCAATGGCATTTGAGATTTTGCTTGAGGAAGGTCCCCAGGTTTTTATCTGTTGCCTTATCAATCAGGACAAAGCCATTGATATGTTTTTCGGCATTCCACCTGTTATGCTCCATGCGGGCAATGCGGTCCCATATGTCGTCTTCCAGTGTATCAAAATTCAATTCTTCACCGGTAGTCTGGTCAGACAAGTCCGCCTTGACATAGCGAAGTTTAATGTATAAATGCCTGGCAGGTAAACGGTTGGAATCTTTTTGGGAATCCTTGATCTTATCCCATTCTTTCTGCATCGATCCAATCTGGGTCTTGTTTTTCAATGCCTGGCTCTTGGCCCATTCATAATGGATATGTTTGGCGATAAAGTCTTCCTCCTTACGGTTGTCTACAATGGTTCGCTTATTGCAGACCTCGTCGTCCATATTTAAAAGTTCAATATTTAAGGACCTCATTTCGAATGCTACATCATCAAAAATATTGACCAACGCCGTGTTTCTTGGCAATAGCACTTTAATAGGAGGGATTGATTTTTCAAAATCAGCATAACGGTTAAAGGACTTTACGCTGCTGTCTTTAGAGGTCTGGCCATGTGCAAACAAATGCTGGCGCAATTTTCTCGAATAGTAGACGCTCTTTCCATCATCATCCAGTGCCACAAAGCACAAGGCGATATCATCACATGGCACCGGAAATGGATAGGAAAAGAAATCGTTGGTTGACTCATAACGCAGATCCACAGTCTTTGAAAGGAAGGGATACAAAGAATCGATCTTCGTTGAGATTACAGAAACATCATCTGCTATCACAGTGATCCT
>JAGOIB010000018.1:21199-25523 GCA_017995875.1 Saprospiraceae bacterium | reverse complement strand
GTATGTTTGTCATACATGATGACAGGAATCACCGTTATTGCTTTTGACGCAGACGACACCCTTTGGGTGAATGAACCCTACTTCCAGGAAGTAGAGCGTAAATTTTGTGTACTACTGGAAGACTATCTTCCGGCGCATGCTGTGTCAAAAGAACTGTATGCAGTGGAAATGCAAAATCTGCCACTCTATGGATATGGCATCAAAGCTTTTATGTTGTCGATGATAGAAACGGTACTAAAGGTGACCAACAATACCGCCAATCCTGAGATTTTGCTCAAAGCCATTCAGTATGGCCAGGAGATGCTCAATAAGCCTATTGAACTGTTGGATGGTGTTGAAGAAACGCTCAGAGCTTTGAAAGGAAAGTACAGGCTGGTGGTTGCCACCAAAGGGGATCTCCTGGACCAGGAACGAAAACTGAAGAAGTCCGGGCTGGAACATTACTTTCACCATATTGAGATCATGAGTGATAAGAAAGAGTCTGATTATCTGAAACTGTTACGTCACCTGGATTGCAGGCCGGATGAATTCCTTATGATCGGCAATTCGCTCAAATCAGATGTGATGCCTGTACTGGCGATCGGAGGAAATGGGGCACATGTTCCTTATCATACCACATGGGAGCATGAAAAAATCGAACATACCATTGAACATCCCCATTTTTATGAAATGGGAAATATTGCGGATATCACCTCATACCTGGGCCAATGAAGCATAAACTCGATATCGGGACATGGGCTAGGAAAGACCATTTCAAATTTTTCCGTCAGTTTGATGAGCCATTCTTCGGTATCACTGCCCGGATAGATTGCACCAAGGCTTATGATGCCTGCAAATCCCGGGACTGCTCCTTCTTCCTTTTCTACCTCTATAAATCATTATGTGCCGCCAATTTTATCGAAGCGTTCCGATACCGGATCATCGATGACGAAGTATGGGTTTATGACCAGGTCAATGCGTCGCCAACGATCAACCGTCCAGATGGCACTTTTGGTTTTGCTTACATGAACTTCGAACAAGACTTTCACCTTTTCCTCGTCAATGCCCGTATCGAGATGGAAAGGATACGGCATGGCATGGGGCTCGAACCTGCCATAGCCGGTGAAAATGTGATTCACTATTCTGCCATGCCCTGGATTGACTTCACCTCTGTGTCACATGCACGTAGTTTTGCCTTTAAAGACAGTATCCCCAAGATCACTTTTGGGAAAATGACATTGGCCGATGGTAAAAGGACTATGCCGGTGGCTATCTACGTACATCATGCCCTGATGGATGGGTGGGATGTGGGGCAATACCTTGATCATTATCAGATGATAATGGATCAAGGGTAGCGTGAGAGTGTAAGAACGTAAGAGCGTAAGAACATAAGAATATGGTTCGTTTTTCCTCTTAAGCCTTTTCTGCCTTTCTGCCTCTTCGGCCTCTTAAGCCTCTTCGGCCTCTTAAGCCTCTTCGGCCTCTTAAGCCTCTTTGGCCTCTTAAGCCTTTTTTGACTAAAAAAATATAAAAAGATAAAAAACTCTTTTAATTCCAAAAGACGTTTTTATATTTGCTCCTGAAATCATTTATCCACTGCTAAAACGACATCATTAATGTTCTCAAAGACATGTGAATATGGGATTAAAGCTATGATTTTTGTTGCCCAGAAATCAAAGGAAGGCTCACGTGTCGGCATTAAGGAGATCGCTAAAGGGACCGCTGCCCCGGAACATTTTATTGCCAAAATCATGCAGGAACTCGGTCGTAAAAAACTGGTCCATTCCATCAAGGGACCCAATGGCGGCTTCTATATGGATCAGTTTGACCTTAAGACAAGCCTGGCAGATATCGTAAGAGCGCTTGACGGCAATTCGATCTACAGCGACTGCGTCCTTGGACTTAAAACATGCAACGAAAAGAAGCCCTGTCCGGTCCATGACCAGTACAGGGATATCAAGAAAAACCTGATCAAGATGATCGAAGAAAACACCATTGGTGACTTCAATACAAAACTCGATTCGGGCAAATTCTTTTTAGTAAATTAATTTTTTAAAGACTCTAAAAAAGACAAAAAGATATTTTATTCCTTAACTAATATGCATCCGGAAAAAACCAACACCATAACCCTATGTGAACATTGTGGCGACACCTGCCACAAACTTTCTGTCACGCTGGGGGACAAGGTTTTTTGCTGTGATGGTTGTAAAAGTGTTTACCAGATTCTGAACCAATACAACCTCTGTGAATATTACGATCTCAACAATCATCCGGGCATCACACAAACGTCCGCTTTTCGCAAAGACAAATTCTCCTTTCTCGATAATGAAGAAATCGCCGGCAAACTCATTCAATATACAGATCGCAACCAAACGCATGTAACCTTTTACCTCCCTCAGATACATTGCAGTAGTTGCCTTTGGCTTTTGGAAAACATACGCCGCATCCATCCTGGAATTCTTTCCTCACGAGTCAACTTTACCAAAAAAGAAGTTTTTATCGTATTCAATCCGGAAGAAATATCACTTCGAAAAGTGGTGGAGACACTTACCCATATTGGCTACGAACCCCATATCAGCCTTGAAGATAACACGGCCAATAATCTGCACGCACTGGATAGGACACGTTGGTATAAAATCGGTCTTGCCGGATTTTGCTTTGCCAACATCATGATGATGAGTTTTCCGGAATATTTTTCCCAGGGTGAGGTGTTGGAACCAATCATCAAAAAAACGCTTACAATTATTATTGTTGTCCTCTCACTCCCAGTCATCACGTATTGTGCCAGTGAATTCTTTATCAATGCCTGGAATGGCCTGAAAAGTAAATACCTCAACATCGATGCACCGATAGCACTCGCATTGCTGATTACATTCGGCCGCAGTTTGTATGAGATTTTCACCGATACTGGTTCCGGCTATCTGGACAGTATGAGCGGCATCGTGTTCTTTATGCTCATAGGCCGCTGGTTGCAGGACAGGACGTACCAGACGATTTCTTTTGACAGGGACTTCAGGTCTTTCTTTCCGATCGCTGTCAACGTCATAAAAGAAAATACTGTTCATTCGATGCCGGTTGACCTCATCAAAGTAAATGATGTGTTGCAGATACATCACCAGGAATTGATACCTGTGGATGCCATTCTCTCCAAAGGCAATGCATCGATCGACTATAGCTTTGTCACGGGTGAGAGCATACCGGTTCCTGTAGAAAAAGGAGAAATCATTTATGCAGGGGGAAAACAAACCGGAGGCATGATAGAACTCCTTGTGGTGAAGGAAGTATCGCAATCCTATCTTACCAACTTGTGGAATAAGAACAAATCCAACCCTGACACAACGACTTCCTATTCCTTTATTGATGGGTTGAGCAGATATTTCACGTATGTGGTTTTGCTCATTGGGGCGATCGCCGGTGGGTATTGGTTGTCACAAGGCCAGAACCAACTGATGTGGAATGCCTTTACCACCATCCTGATCGTTGCCTGTCCTTGTGCTTTGCTTTTATCTGCCAATTTTACAAGAGGGAATATCCTGCGTGTTCTTTCCAACAATAAACTCTACCTTAAAAATGCCGGCGTCATCGAATCGCTCAGCCATATCGATACTGTCGTATTTGATAAGACCGGGACGCTGACGCAAAACAATAAAATGAAAGTCCGGTATGAAGGACAGCTTTTGCAGGCACCATTGAAAACACAGATTGCATCACTGCTGATTCATTCAAAACATCCGTTAAGTAAGGCGATCATGCAATACCTGGATGCCGATAAAATCCGGTATCCTGAAAGTTTTAAAATAGTTGAAAACAAAGGCATTGAAGGCTGGATCGATGAACATCATTTCAAGATTGGTTCGCCTGCCTTTACCGGTGATATAAGCGTTGAAAAGAAAGACAGTACGGTAGTGATCAGTATGGACCAACAGCAGATAGGTGTATTCTATGTCACCAATGCTTACCGGATAGGCGTATTTGACCTTTTCAAATCACTTGCTTCCGGGTACAAACTTGCTTTGATATCCGGAGACAACAACAGTGAGTTAGCAACCCTTCAGCAAAAAATGGGAGGTGATAGTGAATTACTGTTTGAACAATCTCCCCATGACAAACTCGCCTATATTGAATACCTGCAGGAAAATAAAAAAGCAAATGTACTGATGATCGGTGATGGCCTTAATGACGCGGGCGCTCTGCAGGAAAGCCATGTTGGGCTGGCCGTTTGTGATGATGACAATAATTTTACGCCGGCGGCAGATGGCATCATCCATGCATCGAAAATTTCGGTATTGGATCAAATGCTGGCCTATGTCAAGTCCGGCAAGAGGATCATCCTTTTTAGTTTCGG
>JAGOIB010000018.1:0-21099 GCA_017995875.1 Saprospiraceae bacterium | reverse complement strand
AGTCCGGCAAGAGGATCATCCTTTTTAGTTTCGGAATATCCATATTTTACAACATCATTGGCTTGTATTTCGCGGTGCAAGGAACATTGTCCCCTATCATCGCAGCGATCCTGATGCCATGTAGTTCGATATCGATTATCCTCATTACTTACGGATTAACACAGATGTTTGCCAAGCGATATAAATTAACTTAAAACAATTGACAATTGACAATTGACGATTTACGATTTACGATTAACGATTAAAACTCAAAACTCACAACTCACTAATAATAACTGTTAACTACTCACTTCTAACTACTAACTACTAATAACTAACTACTAACTTAAATGAGTGTCATTATTCTCCTACTCCTGGTAAGTATCTGCATCGCAGGCGGCTTTCTGGTTGCCTTTATGTGGAGTGTGCGGGACGGGCAGTTTGATGATGACTTTTCTCCGGCCAGGCGAATCTTATTCGATGATACTAAAAAAGAAGATGAGTAATCGGTATTCGGTATTCGGTAATCGGTATTCAGTGGGCAGTGAAATAATACAAAATAAGGACAAACTAAATATAACCTATAACCATATAACCTAATAAGCTAATCATTTAAAAATCATACAATCAAAATAAATCAATCATAACAAACACGGAATACAGAACATGGAATTAGAAAAATTTTACTACGACAACAAGCTCCCGAGGTTGTTTGCAATTGCAACCATCACCTGGGGTGCAGTGGGAATGTTGCTTGGCGTCATTGCTGCCTTTCAGCTGGCCTTCCCTGTATTAAACTTTGGTGAGTATTTTCCTTACCTGACGTTTGGAAGGCTCAGGCCTGTGCATACCAATGCAGTCATCTTTGCATTTGTGGGTAATGGCATTTTCACTGCCATCTACTATGCATTACCCAGATTGGTCAAGACGCCTATGTGGAGTAAAAAACTGGGCAACATACATTTCTGGGGATGGCAGACGATCATCGTCCTTGCGGCGGTAACCCTGTTGATGGGTATCACCACCGGCAAGGAATATGCAGAGTTGGAGTGGCCGATTGATATCCTGATCACCTTGATTTGGGTGGTCTTTGGTATCAATATGTTTGGCACTATACTCACCAGGCGTGAACGTCACTTGTATGTAGCGATATGGTTTTTTATTGCTTCATGGGTGACGGTAGCGATGCTGCATATTGTCAATTCCATGGAGTTTCCGGTTTCCCTTTTCAAAAGTTATTCGTGGTATGCCGGTGTGCAGGATGCGCTTGTGCAATGGTGGTATGGACATAATGCTGTTGCCTTCTTCCTTACCACACCTTACCTGGGTTTGATGTATTACTTCCTGCCGAAAGCAGCTGAGCGTCCGGTGTACTCATACCGTCTTAGTATCGTACACTTCTGGAGTTTGATCTTCCTCTATATATGGGCAGGCCCTCACCACTTGTTATATACAGCATTACCCGAATGGGCGCAATCATTAGGTACTGCCTTTTCGATCATGCTGATCCTCCCAAGCTGGGGAGGAATGCTTAACGGCCTTTTCACATTGCGTGGTGCCTGGGATAAAGTAAGAGAAGATCCCGTCTTAAAATTCTTTGTGGTGGCTGTCACCGCTTATGGTATGAGCACCTTTGAAGGACCTATGTTGTCCCTCAAAAACGTCAATGCCATCTCCCACTATAGTGACTGGACAGTAGCCCACGTGCATATTGGCGCTCTCGGGTGGAATGGATTTCTAACCTTTGGAATGATGTATTGGCTTATCCCAAAAATGTTCAATACAAAACTTTATTCCAAAAAGATGGCCGGTACGCATTTCTGGATCGGCACACTTGGGATATTACTGTATGCGATTCCGATGTACTGGAGTGCTTTCCGCACGTATTTTATGATGAAAGCCTTCACACCTGAAGGACAACTGCAATATCAGTTTATTGATGTGGTACAAACGATCATTCCATTCTATGTGCTCAGGGCTCTTGGAGGAACGATCTTCCTCATCGGTGTGATCCTGATGATCTATAATCTATGGAAAACCGCGAAGGCAGGTAGTTTCTTAGAATTCGAATCCGCTGAAGCTCCACCGCTGGAGAAAAGATATGTTTCTCCGAAAGGAAGTTTCTGGCACAGTGTCATTGAGCGGAAACCAATACTACTTTTGACCTTAAGTCTTGTCGTTGTCGGGATCGGTGGCCTGTTTGAATTAGTGCCGACGTTTCTTGTAAAATCAAATATTCCAACGATTGCATCCGTCAAGCCTTATACGCCTCTTGAACTTCAAGGACGTGATATCTATCTGCGCGAAGGTTGCTACAACTGTCACTCACAGATGATTCGTCCATTCCGATATGAAGTAACACGATATGGAGAGTATTCCAAAGCAGGTGAGTTTGTGTACGACCATCCTTTCCAGTGGGGAAGTAAACGTACCGGTCCGGACCTGGCAAGGGTTGGTGGAAAATATCCAAACAGCTGGCATTTCAATCACATGTATGATCCGACCTCGATGGTCCCCGGATCTATCATGCCACCCTACCAGACTATGTTTGAGGATGATCTCGATATCAGTACCACTAATTCCAAGATACATGCCATGCGCAAGATGGGCGTACCGTATCCGAAAGGATATGAGGCGACAGCCAATGACGATCTGAAGAAACAAGCGGATGCCATCGCCACCAATCTCAAGGCGGATAAAATCGAGATTGCAAGTTCGCGCGAAGTCATAGCCCTCATCGCTTATCTCCAGCGATTGGGGACCGATATCAAAGTAACTACTGCTAACCCTAAAAAATAACGAACATGAAATTTTCAAGTTATCTGGAACAAATAGCAGGGGTCAGTATTTACCCCATTATTTCACTTGTGATGTTTGTTGTTTTTTTTACCGGTGTGATGATCTGGATCTACAGCATCGATAAAAAAGAAATCGAACACATGGAAAACCTTCCACTTCAAGACTAATCATCCATCATGAATTGTATATCAAAACATATGAAAACGATTTTAAGTGTTGTCATGCTCCTGACCTGGTCTGTCTCCTATGGTCAGAATGCACCTGTCTCAGCAGCTCCTAAGGGTGCTATGGACATCAATATGCTCCTGGTCATCTTTGCAGTCTTTCTGCTGTTACCGATCCTGATACTATCCAACACCTTTATTACTACAGCCAAGCGGTTTTATGAATTTAAAATCAAGTCAGGCAATACCAGGGTGCTTATCCCATTCGCCTTGTTGCTCATGAGCACATCCCTGATGGCACAGTCAACACCGACAGTACCCACACCAGGGTTGTCATCTAATGCCATGTCCATTTTGTTGTTGTGTGTCATCAGCGCTGAACTGATCCTTATCCTCTTCTTTGCACATAAGACGAATGATTTCATTCAGAAAATGTATGGCAAGGAAGAAAGTCCTGTTGGCACCCGTGATCCATTGACATGGTTTAAGGAAAAATGGGCTGCCATGAACTTTAAACCTATCGAGGAAGAATATAAAATAGATACAGGCCATAGTTATGATGGTATCCGTGAGTTGGACAACATCATTCCGCCATGGTTTACCACAGCTTTTATCATCACCATCCTCTTTGGTGCAGGGTATCTGTATCGCTATCACATCGCCAAATCTGCGCCTATGCAGATAGAGGAATATAAAAATGCAGTAGCCGTCGCCGAGCAAAAGCATGATGAATTCCTGAAGACCCAGGCAAATGCCGTGGATGAAAACAGTGTTACCGTGATGACTGGAGCTGACCTTGATGCGGGCAAGAAAACATTTGTGACCTTGTGTGCAGCTTGCCACAAAACCGATGGTGGTGGACTGGTAGGACCTAACCTTACAGATGATTACTGGATCCATGGTGGTGCGTTGAAGGATCTTTTCAAAACAGTGAAGTATGGATATCCTGAGAAAGGGATGATTTCATGGAAAGAACAACTCTCGCCTGTTCAGATAGCTCAAGTGGTGAATTATGTGCTTACCTTGAAAGGCACCAATCCACCGGATGCAAAAGAAAAACAAGGCGAATTGTACGTTCCTGCTGCAGCAACACCTGATACAAGTGCAGTAACAGCGGCTCAGCCGGATACTTTGATGAAAAAATAAAATGACAGAAGACGAATTATTGCATGCAGAGACCTTTCGCGACCGGGTCAGTAGTGTTACTGAAACCGGTAAGCGAAACTGGATCTATGCCCTTAAGCCATCCGGTAAATTCTACAAATACCGATCAGTGGTTTCTTATGTGTACTTACTTGTCTTCTTCACACTGCCCCTGATCAAGATTAATGGTTCGCCACTTTTCCTGATCAACATTATCGACAGCAAGTTTATCCTCTTTGGGAAAATCTTCTGGCCGCAGGATTTTTTCATTTTTGCGATAGGGATGATCTCGTTTATCATCTTTATTGTATTGTTTACGGTCATCTATGGACGGTTATTCTGTGGATGGGCTTGTCCGCAGACCGTTTTCCTGGAATTTGTTTTCAGACGGATTGAGTGGATGATCGAGGGTTCACCCGGAAGACAAAAAGTATTGAATGATGGAGGATGGACGGTTGAGAAAATCTGGAAGAAAACAGTAAAGCATACAGTATTCCTGATCTTTTCTTTCCTGATCGCGCATACCTTTCTTGCCTACATCATCGGTATCGATGAAGTTGTAAAGCTTATAGGCGAACCGTTATCCAAGAATATTGGATTGCTGGTTGGATTGCTGGTTTTTACATTTCTTTTTTATTCGGTGTTTGCCTTCGTGAGAGAAATCGTCTGCACCACTGTTTGCCCCTATGGACGATTGCAAGGCGTAATGTTTGACAAAGACACGATGCAGATTTCTTATGACTACAGGCGTGGTGAAGAAAGAGGCCGTTTCAAAAAAGGTGAAACCCGCACCCTTGGAGATTGTGTCGATTGTAAAAAATGTGTCATGGTTTGTCCTACCGGGATTGACATTCGTGACGGAGTGCAGATGGATTGTGTAGGATGTACTGCTTGTATTGATGCTTGTGATGAGGTCATGGTTAAAGTCGGGTTGCCTGTAGGATTGATCAGGTATGCTTCTGAAAATCAGATTCACAATGGCACCCCTTTCATTGTGAATACCAAGGTAAAAGCCTACAGCGGTTTATTGTTGGTATTAATTGCTGCAATGACCGTCATGATTGTCACCAGAAAAACAGTAGATACCCATATTACAAGGGCGAAAGGTCAATTATACCAGGAAGTGGAAGGAGGTAAATTAAGTAACTTGTTTGAAGCTAAAATCATCAATAAAACAAATAAGGAGATTCCTGTAGAATTGAAAGTGGAGGGTATCAACGGGGAAATTAAACTCATCGGCGCGCAACAGATGCTTTTGAAAAAGGAAGCCCTCAATGATTTTACTTTTTTCCTGATCGTTCCAAAAGAGGAAATCCATGAACGAAGCAATTCGTTATCGATTGGTGTCTATAGTAACGGGCAGCGGATTCAAACGGTGAAGACGAAATTTTTAGGACCGTTTAAATAGTGTCGAGTTTGCAGTGTCGAGTGTCGTGTATCGAGTGAAAAGTGAAGAGTGAAAAGTGAAGAGTGAAAAGTGAAAAATGAAAAATGAAAAATGAAAAATGAAAAATGAAAAATATAATTTAATATTAAGTGTTACCTGCTAACTGCCAACTGTAAACTCGAAACTGTAAACTCGAAACTGTAAACTCGAAACTCGAAACTAAAATGAATTGGGGACATAAACTAACAATCTTCATCGTCGTCTTTCTGGTAGTGATGCTGGGGATGGTTTTTTATGCGTCCATGCAGACCAATGAGATGATCGATGACAATTACTATCAGAAAGAACTGGAATACCAGGATGTGATCGATGCCAGGCAGAACCTGGAGAATGTGTCGACCAACAACCTTGTCGGCCAGACTTTACTTGAAGTAGTGATTACATTGCCTCCGGGCACTTTTGAAAGCCTCGAATCAGGTAATATTGAACTGCTGAGAAACGATTCAAAGGGCAAGGATGTGCAATTGGCAATTGAACCAAACGGGTCTAACAGGCGCACGATTCCAAAGAGCAGTTTGTTGAAAGGAATGTATAAGGCGAGAATCAAATGGAAGAATGGTGGGAAGGAATTCTATAAGGAAGAGAGTGTGTTTGTTGAATAGTTTCGAGTGGCGAGTTTTGAGTTTCGAGAAAAAATAGCAATTCAGTATTCAAAAATTATGACTCATAAACAGTTAAAATGAAACTATACACTCGAAATAATAAATCCAAAACTGTAAACTGCAAACTCGACACTCGACACTGCAAACCCGACACTGTAAACTCGAAACTGTAAACTCGAAACTTTTTCAATGAGTGCAATCTACCTAAGCATATTAACGGGTCTTTCCATCGGGTTTTTGGGGAGTTTTCATTGTATTGGCATGTGTGGGCCCATTGCATTGGCATTACCGGTAAGGTCGTATACGGGTGTTCACAAATATATTGGGATAGGATTGTATAATATTGGCAGGGCTCTTACCTATAGTATCCTGGGATTGGCGTTTGGTTTTCTTGGTCAGCAATTCAGATTGTGGGGCTTGCAGCAAGTCATCTCTATTGCTGCCGGTATATTGATACTGTTATTTATCGTCTCAAGGTTTTCGTTTTCCTCCAGGATTATTTGGCTGGCGCAATTGAACAGGTGGGTGCAAAAATCCCTGGGCAAATTACTGAGTGCTCCCAAACCGGTATCATCTTTATTTCCGATTGGATTGTTAAATGGTCTTCTTCCCTGTGGCCTTGTCTATGTTGCTATCGCAGCAGCCATGGCTACAATGCATACCTGGCACGGTGTCCTTTTGATGTTTGCGTTTGGTTTAGGCACCATGCCTGTCATGGCAGGTTTGATGCTATTTGGTCACCTCATATCAGGTGTAGCAAGACAAAAAATAAACAAGGCTGTTCCGTATTTTGTTGGAGTCATGGCAGTGATGTTGATATTACGGGGAATGAATCTTGGAATACCCTATCTGAGCCCTTCGATGGATAAAGAATCAACGGAGGTAAGTTGTTGTCACAAACCTCAGTAATTTATTTTTAGAACCATACCACTTTTTATTGGGCCGATCCAGCCAAGCCATGGATAGGCGATTGTCATAACCATTAAAAAATTATTGGTATGTCTACTTCTAAAAAATTGAAACCTGAAAGCCTGATGATGTCTTATGGGTATAAACCTGAGCTTTCAGAAGGGGCTATTAAGAGCCCGATTTTCCAGACCTCTACATTTGTCTTTAAGAATGCTGAAGAAGGCAAAGCTTTTTTTGAAGTTGCCTATGGCCTTCGACCTAAAAATGAAGGAGAAGAATTGGGGCTGATCTACAGCAGGATCAACAACCCCGACCTGGAAATACTAGAAGACCGCCTCTGTCTTTGGGATGAAGCAGAAGAATGCGCTGTATTTGCCAGTGGCATGTCAGCGATCACTACTGTGTTATTTGAATTTTTAAAACCCGGTGACCTGCTCCTGACCAGCATGCCGCTGTATGGTGGAAGTGATCATTTTACTGAAAAAATTCTTCCCAAATTTGGTATACATACGCTATCCTTCAGAGCAAGTCAGGGAACCGAAGAAATCATCGCCCTCGTTGAAAAAAGCGGCATGGCTGATAAACTGGCAATGGTGTATATCGAAACACCAGCCAATCCAACCAATGACCTGGTAGATATATCCGGGAGCAAAGACGTTGCAACTTATTTTTCTACAAAAGATAAGAATGTATTATTAGCGGTTGACAACACCTACATGGGGCCTGTGTGGCAACATCCCCTGAAACATGGTGCTGATCTGGTATTATATTCAGCGACTAAGTATATCGGGGGGCATAGTGATGTCATTGCAGGAGCTTGCCTGGGTTCTTCCGAACTTATTACAAGAGTAAAAGGATTAAGAACCTTTCTTGGAAATATGGCAGGACCATGGACCGGTTGGCTGCTGATGCGAAGCCTGGAGACTCTAAAAATGAGAATGGACATCCAGGCCTTCAATGCAGAACGCATCGCCGCGTACCTCTATCAACATCCGAAAATTGAAAAAGTATATTATCCGGGTAATTTAACGGAAGCTGACGGTAAAGCCTACCACATCAGGCAGCGGCAATGCTTAACCAACGGCGGAATGATCTCCTTTGACCTTAAGGGCGGTGAAAAAGAAGCCTTTATATTTTTAAATGCACTCAAATTGATCAAGCTGGCGGTCAGTCTGGGAAGCACAGAGAGCCTTGCTGAGCATCCTGCCACGATGACACATGCTGATGTCGCACCGGAGCATAAACAGGCGCTCTCTATTACTGAAAAAATGATCAGGCTATCTGTTGGCGTGGAGAACTATAATGATATCATAGGTGATATTGATCAGGCGCTTAGCCATATACCTTTATTTTCTATGAGTAGTGCAATCAAACCAGATTTGGAGTTGGTATAAAGACTTCAGATAGCAAAAAAGGATTTGGCTAAAGACATAGTAACGAGATCCGGAACGAATCTGAGGCTTATGCCTTATCCCCCCGATGTCGCCTGACCGACATACCTATGGCCAAAATGAGCCAAATCGGTTGCGGCTTGAGTACAAAACCCTGAATAATCCATCTTTTCCAGAGAGCTGACCCGGATAAGGTTGTGCTTCTCCAGGATTTAATCCACCCGATTGGAAGCCATCCCTGATAACAAATGTATTTTTGACACTCATATTTTATGCATGCGATCACACGATACCGTTACTAAACTCAAAGACAGAATGAAAGGAATTTTATGGATTGCTTTGATGACTATTGGAATGGGGGCTGTTTCCCAAAGCCTGCCAGGAGAGATGTATTATTCGGCGGATGGAAAAATATTGTATTCCGGTGGCCAGGAACCTATTGGATTATATCAGAAAGATCTGATCAGGGAAGTACACCTGGATTTTCCACAAGCTAATTACTGGACACAACTCACCAATAATTACCAAAGCGAAACAGAAATTCCTGCCACAATGACCTTGGATAGTATTGTCTATGACAGTGTGGGCGTTCGTTTCAGAGGAAACACGTCCTACTTTACGATAGGAAATTCGCAGAAGAAATCCTTTGCCATCAGTTCTGATTTCATTCACCCTGATCAAAAATTCATGGGGTTTAAAAATCTGAAATTCAATAATGCCCATCAGGATCCGACCATGATGCGGGAGGTACTGTATTGCCAGATGGCGGCACGTCACACACCGATTGCAAAAGCAAATTTTATCCACTTGTTTCTGAACAATCAGGATTGGGGAATCTATCCCAATATCCAATCTGTGGATAAAACATTTCTGGAAGGATATTTTCTCAGTAATGATGGAGCACTCTTTAGAGCCACTACAGGAGAAACCGGAATGGGTGGAGGAGGAGGTCCTGGCTGGGGCGATGGAACAGCAGGCCTGAATTATCTCGGTCCTGACACCACTACGTACCAGGAATATTATGCGCTCAAATCAAGTGATATTGAAAATCCATGGCAAAAATTAGTCGATGCGTGTGAGCTATTGGGCACGGCTACCGATGCTAATAAAGCAGATGTCAGTGCCAGGCTTGATATCGACAAGGCCCTTTGGTTTCTAGCTGTAGAAAACATCTTTACGGATGATGATAGCTACACGATGAAAGGCAAAATGGATTATATCGCTTACTATGAACCAGAGACGGATCGTACTACCCCGCTGGAGTATGATGGTAATTCTTCCTTTGAGACCAATTTTGCCACCAGTGCAAGCTGGGGACCCTTTAAAAATGTGACCAATGTCAATTATCCATTGTTGAATAAACTTCTCAATATTCCGGAATGGCGCCAACGCTACCTCGCGCATTACAGAACCATCCTCCAGGAGACCTTCACAACAGAAAAAGCAAATGCCCTGATTGACACTATTGATACCAGGATCAAAGCACTTGTCAACAGTGATACTAAAAAATTATATCCTTATTCACAATACACCAGTGGTGTTCCGGGTTTAAAAACATTTGTAGCCAATCGCAGAACCTTTTTACTGAGTAATGCCGAAGTAGCACAGGTAGCACCAACCATTGTGTCCGCACCTTTTTATAACAGCACTTTAGAGGAATACAAAATTCCAGTTGCAAATGAAGCAACCATCATTCAGGCAACTGTCACCTCTTCTAACGGGATCAAAGGCGTGAACCTCTACTATGCTACAGGACTGGTCGGAAATTTTACAGTGACATCTATGTATGATGATGGTGCACATGATGATGGCGCAAGTGGTGATGGGATTTTTGCTGCACAGATCCCTGGATATGCTGCTCAAACCTTCGTCAGGTATTACATAGAAGCGGTTGCAGATAATGCCGCGCTTTCAGTCTCCTATTTGCCTACAGGTGCTGAACATGATATTTTTGTATACAATGTTGCTGAAAGCTTTGCTTCCAATGGTGTTGTGATCAATGAAATCCTGGCGATCAATAACCTGGGAGAAACCGATGAAGCTGGTCAACATGAAGACTGGATTGAATTGTATAATACGAATGACTTTGAAGTTGACCTTAGCGGCTTCTACCTCACTGATAATACTGCAGTTCCTGACAAATGGCAAATACCTGCCGGCACTGTTCTTCCTGCTGACAGCTACCTGATCATATGGGCAGATGAGGATAAAGATGATGGACCGTACCATGCTTCGTTTAAACTTTCGGCTGCCGGAGAAACATTGTTGTTTTCTGATAGCGGATTGAATGTATTAGATCAGATGGAATTCGGTACGCAGACGACGGATATGGGCTATGCACGTATTCCAAACGGTACCGGTGATTTTGTGATCCAGCACACGACGTTTAATGCTAATAATGAGGATGCAACCGGCACGGCTGAAACAGAGACACCACTTACTTTCATGATTTACCCTAATCCCTTTACGGATCAACTCTGGATACGTGCCGAACAAATGGATACACCTTTGGAATACAGCTTAACAGATCAAACAGGCCGGGTTGTCAAAACGGGCAAACTGCCCGATTACCATTCTACGATACCCGTTCATGATTTAGCTCCCGGAATGTATTATGTCCGTTTAGGAAATATAAAATCAGTTGTTGTAAAAGCAATCAAACTCTAAAAGAAGGGAAGCAGACCATTTTTTCATGATGATTTTCAAACCGGCACCTGCTCAAGGGCCGGTTTTTTTATGGTAAAATTTGAAACCATCATATGTCTTTATATATTCACTCAACATAAGGGCATTTCACCAAACATAATCCAAATGACCAGATTCATCCTGATAGTAACTTTTCTATGGACGTTATCCCTGGGAGCTCAATCCCCAATACCGCCTGTCCAGTGCGGTAATGATATTTTTTCTGATATCGTACGGAGGAATTACCCATCCTTGCAGGAGTCTTTTGACAAAACCTTTGATACAGCTTTAGCTACACCATCCTCCAGAAACTTTGAACCCCTCATCGTAAATGTTGTAGTGCATGTCGTGTGGAAAAATGCAGCTGAGAACCTCGATGACAGTATCATCCTGGACCAGATGCGAATCCTGAATGAAGATTTCAACCGGAACAATGCAGACACCAATAATCTTCGCCCCTTTTTTCAACCAGAGGCAGGTTCTCCCCGGATACAATTCGAACTGGCTGACATCATCAGGGTGCAGACTGCGGTTGATTTTGAGGTAGATATTTTAGGCACCAATCTGCTGCCTGAAGTGAAATCGGATATCCTGGGCGGAAGTAATGCCCTGGATCCGGAGCAATTTCTCAATATATGGGTTTGTAAAATTCAACCTATTACCATTTTTGGCCTGGAAGTAGGCCAAATTCTCGGCTTTGCTTTTCCACCAAATAATCTTCCCAACTGGCCGGAAAATTCAGGCGCGCCTGATGCTTTTGAAGATGGTGTGGTCATTGACTATCGTGTATTTGGTAGTAACAATCCAAATCCGATAGAAATAGCCGGTGGGGGCGCAATAGATGTCAAGGGCCGGACTCCTGTGCATGAAGTTGGACATTACTTTGGACTGCGTCATATCTGGGGGGATGGAGGTTTGATCGGGGCAAATGACTGTGCGCAAAGTGATGGCATCGATGATACTCCATTTGCTAACGCCCAATCTGCCTTTGATTGCGATACCACAAAAAATACCTGCATGCAGGTCGAAACCCATTACAATGCTGACGTACCTGATCTGATCGAAAACTATATGGATTATTCGAGTGAGTTATGCATGAATATGTTCACTAAAGGCCAATCGGACCTTATGCGTAATGTGCTGACGGGGCCGAGAAGCGGATTGCTGGCACCTCCTGCATCTGTTGATGCATCTGTACAGGGAATTCCTTTTCATATCGAACCGAATCCAAATAATGGGGAGTTTGCAGTTGTCTTCCAGGTGGAAGAAGCATGTAGTGCTGCGATCACCCTTTTCAATGTGAATGGGCAGGTCATGGGGACCCTTGAATACCGGACATACCTGCCAGGCCTTCAAAGGGAAACGTTTGAGAGGCTTTCGCTTTCGCCCGGAATGTATTTCGTAGAAATACGAAATGAAAAAGGAGCCTTTGCAGAAAAAATGATCGTTTATTGAGACCATAGAAATTCAAATGATAGAATCCCCCACTAAGCACCAAATGATAATTTGCAAATGTCTACGTCACTAACCACACTCATAAAGACCGATTCGTCCAGTGACGATTTTCAGACCCTGGTGACCTTTCTGGATGCAGAACTCCAGGTGCGGGATGGTGATGACCATCCCTTCTATGCTCAATTCAACAAACTCAGCAATATAAAACACGTTTTGGTTGCCTATATTGACAGTCATGCAGTAGGCTGTGGTGCATTTAGAAAATTTAGTGAGGATACAGTAGAAATCAAGAGGATGTTTGTCCGTCCCGAATACCGTGGAAGAGGCATTGCCTCTGTAGTGTTAAATGGCCTCGAAGAATGGGCCCGTGAAGGTGGTTTCCATAAGTGCATCCTGGAGACTGGGTATAACCAGCCTGAGGCCATCGCCCTTTATAAAAAATCAGGTTACCACGTCATTCCAAACTATGGGCCTTATGAAAACGTAGCCAATAGTATTTGCTTCCAGAAAAGGCTGGGCTGACTCCAGAAAAGCACCTTTAGATTGAATTACGCGGAATCCATGATCTGTAGATAACTCCAGATGCCAGAAGGAATTTTTACTGCCATACCATAGATTATGCTTAATTTTAAGTGAAAGCTAACTGCATACCCCTTGAAAGCGCTGACCGATTATATACAAACAATTCATCCTTTGTCTCAAAAGGATCTAAAGGCGTTACTTGAGATTTGTACCCAGGTGTCGTACAAAAAGAACACCGATGTACAACCTATAGGGCATACGTGCAGAACAATTTACTTTATTAAAAAAGGAGCATTAAGAGTTTATTATCTAAAGGGAGATCAGGATATCACCGAGACATTAGAATTTGAAAATGCGTTTGTTGCCAGAGTCGAGAGTTTGGTTACAGGTATTCCTTCCCGAAAAGGCATCCAGGCCATTGAGGATACCGTTTTGATTGCTATCAATGCTGACAAACTCCGTAACCTGTACAATGACCATATAGAAATAGAGCGCCTTATTAAAAATATATTCCTCAAAGTATTTATAGCAACACTCAACCGGATTGAGAATATCCAGTTTAATTCAGCAGAAGTTCGTTACACCAATTTTCTTAACGATCATCCGGATGCGCTAAAGCGTGTTCCATTAAAATACATTGCTTCCTACCTTGGCATTACACAAGTCAGTCTCAGTCGCATCAGGGCAAAGCACTGAATTATTTATCCAATGTAAAAACTTTTCACTTCCACTTGCCCCTACCTTTGGTAAGGACGTTAGTGCATGACATTGCCCTAACGACGCATACCCGGTAGTCTCTCTAATTTAGTAAATGCAAAAGTCAGGTCATCACCAAGTCATACTCCTCACATGATAAGGTGATGGCCTTTCACTTCGGGAGACGATAGAGCCACCAAAACAAGCACCGCATGCATTTATTTGACCGTCATCAACATTGGGAAAACATCTATCAGGCAAAGAAACTATCTGAAGTGAGCTGGTATCAGCCCACACCTGCTACATCCCTGGCTTTCTTTAAGGAATTCAAGGTTCCATTGACAGCTAAGATCATAGACATTGGCGGAGGCGACAGTCTTTTGGTGGACCACTTGCTCAACCTGGGTTATAAGGATATTACCGTACTGGATATTTCAGAAACAGCAATAGAAAGAGCCAAAACCAGACTTGGCGATCGTGCGCAGCAAGTAACATGGATTGTTGCAGATGCAACGACTTTTCAGCCGACTCAAAAATATGACTTCTGGCACGACAGGGCAGCATTTCATT
Organism: Saprospiraceae bacterium; assembly: GCA_017995875.1. The sequence continues at coordinate 6,737 of JAGOIB010000018.1, read as the reverse complement.
TCCTGACCAGCGATAATGACATAGATGCCTATCTTGAAACGGTACAGCAAAACCTCCGGCCCAATGGCATACTCGTCATTGGCACTTTTTCAGAAAATGGGCCAAAAAAGTGCAGTGGCATTGACATCCATCAGTACTCTGAAAGATCAATGATAGCGCGACTCCAAAAGTTCTTCACAAAAATCAAATGCAGTACTGTTGATCATACGACTCCTTCCGGCACTATCCAGAATTTTATTTTTTGCAGTTTTAAAAAAATGCAGCCGGACTGATTTACGACTCCCTTACAATAAATTTACTGCCCCGGTCATCAATCGCTTTCTACGTTTTGCTGAATAGCTCGTTGGCAAAGATTCTGCTTAACTTTGCCTTCATCATCATTCCCGTTGATCATCAAATCAAAAATGCTTATTCAATCCCTATGTTATTAGCCTAATATGAAAATCGCCCTATTTAGTGATATTCATTCCAACCTCCCTGCACTCGAGGCATGTCTTGCTAGTATAGATGCACAGCAGATCGATATGGTTTATTGCCTTGGCGACCTGGTCGGATACAATGTCTGGCCAAATGAAGTCATCCGTGAAATCCGGAAAAGAAATATCCCAACTATTGCCGGCAATTATGATTTCGGAATCGGACAAAAAAGTGATGACTGTGGCTGCGCTTACAAGACTGACCTGGAAAAGGAAATGGGAAAGGTTTCCATCGCGATGACCAATCAATTGGTAGCAACAGCTGAACGAAATTATCTCCGCACGCTACCCTCCCATATACGTCTCGAATTTAAGCATGGCCTCGAAACAATTCAAATGCTATTGGTCCATGGAAGTCCCCGGAAAATAAACGAATACCTGTTTGAGGATCGCGAAGAGAAGAGTATGCTACGTATCATGGAACAAGCCAATGCTGATATCCTTTGTTTTGGGCATACACACAAACCATATCATCGCATTCTAAACTCAGGTACAGTTGAAATGCCACATTATCGCCATGCTATAAACCTCGGTTCTGTAGGCAAACCAAAAGATGGAGACCCAAGGGGTTGTTTTGTTATCCTGCACCTGGATGAAAATACGTCGAGCCGGGATCTAAAAAGTCTGACCGTAGATTTCATTCGTTTTGAATATGATGTTGAAAAGGCTGCGGTAGCTGTTGAGAAGAGTGAATTGCCAAATGCATATGCGGATATGTTGCGAAAGGGATACTAATTCCTATCTTAGTGAACAGAATGCCAAAGTATTGCACTGCTATTACCTTCACTTTCTAAACCCAAAAAGAAAATGTATAAAGTCTTCATGCTCACCATTACATTGATGACCTTCCTTTCTTGTCGCAATGAACAGAAGCCCAATCCTGAAACAGCCGGCACTCCCTCTAAGCTCAACTTCAAAGAAATCAAAGCCCCTATCCCTTTCTCGGGAAGCTACCTCAGTGAAACATACCTGACCAGCCTCCTTGATCAAAAATCACCAAGGAAAGCGCAGGAAGGTGCAGAAGAGTGTTATATCCAGATTCCCACTACCACGTTAGTTCCAACCAGCATGGTCATCAATTTTCATGAAACACTGACGGACCTCATCCCATTAAACAATAACGGCACTTATGAGTTATGGGAAAAACAAAATGACAGTTTACTAAAAGCAAAGTATACCATTGAGATCGTAGCAGAGAATAAAATAAAAATTGGGAAAAATACTTTTGTCAAAATAGCACCTGATGTTTCAGGAAACCAGGCACGTATCCTGGAAGAAATCCTTTTTAAAGGGAGTTATGTATTGAAGAAAGGTGAGAAAGTAGAATTTAAAAACAATGGGGAAGTCACCGGACTTGGAAAATTCAAATATTATGCTCCCTTGCTTGATTATTTCGATGCCGGATTAGATATTGATCAGGTGGGCCTGGGCGAGACGCGCGACAAGCTAACGAACTATGGTTTTAAATTCCGGAAGAATGGATTAGATCTTTTTGAATTAAAATGCAAGACATTTGATGATAAGGAAAAAAGATGCGTGGAGGTGGACTTTGGGAAAAAAGCTTTTGACCTTACTAAAACGGAAGGCAAGGAAAAATAAAAATTTCAAGCACCTTTCGACTTATCTTCCAAGCCATTCTTTGAAATCGGTCATGCGGTCTCCGCTGACCAGCACCTCAAACTTTGTCTTTGGTATGAGCTCTAATTTGAGTTTGCCCTTGATGTGCGAGTGAACAATCTGAATGGATTGAAAGCTCACCAGGAACTGCCGGCTGATCCTGAAGAAATCATGTGGGTTGAGCATCGATGTGAGTTTGTCGAGACTGAAATCAATCGGGAGGTTCTGCCCTTCTTTGGTAACCATAAAGGTCAGTTTCTCCTCTGAATAAAAATAGGCGATCTCCGTGGTCTCAATACTCCTGATCCTTGTACCCACCGTAATCATAAAACGACTTTTATACTCCGGTTCTTTATGTCCAAGGGATTTCAGCAGTGTTTCGAGATTGGGTTGAGCAAACTGTTTTTTGAGTGATTTGAATTTCTCGATGGCCTGTACGAGTTCATCATAATTGACCGGCTTGAGCAGGTAGTCTATGCTGTTGACTTTAAAGGCCTGGATCATATACTCGTCATACGCTGTAGTAAATATCACCGGGGCATGGATCTTGACTTGCTCAAAAATCTTGAAAGCAAGATCATCTTCCAGATGGATATCCATAAAAATCAGGTCGGGTTCCGGATTGGAACCAAACCATTGTACTGCATCCCGGACAGATGGCAAAATGGCTTCCACCTGTAATGCAGGATCGTATTTGTGCAGCAAACTTTCCAGGCGTTTCGCGGTGAGGTTTTCATCTTCGATAATGATCGTCTTCATATTGTACGATGCTGTGATTTATAAATAATTAGACAATTAAAACTTTCAGGCAGTGCAATCCAAAAGTGGAATTTTGACAACAAAATTTTCGTCTGATTCACCCGCCCATACCGGGCGGTCGGTCAGGAGTGCATACCTGTCCATAATATTTTGCAAACCGACACCTGTAGATACGGCAGGTGTACTCCTGGGTTGAAGTTTATTTTTAACAATCAACATCTGGCCTACCTCAACGGATATAGTGACTATGAGAGGTTCACTTACTGACATCCGGTTGTGCTTAACGGCGTTTTCAATCAAGAGCTGCAGGGTCAGCGGAGCTATCTTATATTTATCAAGGATGTAATCAGGCAATTGAATATCTACACTGAATTTATTTTCAAAACGAATTTTCAACAGGAAGGAATAGGATTCGATAAATCCGAGTTCGGTGCGTAAGGTGACAAGCGATTGATCTTTCTGTTCAAGGATATATCTGTAGGAACGGGACAATTGATCGATAAATCGTTCAGAAAGGTCCGGATCGATTCTTACCAGGGAGGAGAGGATACTGAGACTGTTAAACAGGAAGTGGGGGTTAACCTGTGTTTTTAGCAAGGAAATTTCATTGACCAGTTGTTGATTTTCAAGTTCCTGGGTTTTTCGTTTGAGCGAGGAGGAATTGCGCTGAAGAACTAACATCCTGCTCAGGAAAATCATCATTAAAACCAGGAATCCGATCGCTGCCACTAAAACGATATTGGTGAGACGTCCGCGCTTTTGCATCTCCAATTCATGCAGATCATTGAGCTGATTCAATTCCTGGACGCGTGAAATACTATCCGTCAGATTTTCTTTTTCAAATTTCAACCGGCTCATTTCCAGCTTGAGCTCATCGTTTCGAAGACTATCATTGAGGTCGACAAATTCTTCTAAATAGGATAGTGCTTTAGCAGGATCACCCAATTCCTTGTACGTGCGATACAGGCAGGAGCAATCAGCTGCTTCAATGTTCACTTTATTCGTTGACCGCGCAATCTCCAATGATGCAGCACACCATTTCAACGCCTCCTGGTATTGTTGCTCCCTTCTCGCGATATCCCCAAGATTGTAATACCCATTGGCCAGGCTTGCCTTATCGTTTAGTCTCTTGAAATACTCAATGCTTTGTATGGTGTATGTTTTCGCCTGGGCATAATCCTTCATGCTGATGTATAGCGTGCCCAGATTGATATAGGTGATGGCCATGCCCAGTATATCCTGCAGTTCTGTTCGGATACAAAGGCTTTCCATCAGGTACCACCGGGCTTTTTCAAACATATGATAGCCTCTGTACATATTGCCGATATTATTGTAGAGAAGGCCGATACTCTGTAGATCATCGCTGACACTAAACATGTTCAAAGCTTTCTCATAGTATTCCAGGGCTTTGGTGCTATCCTCCTGGTTCTGATAAAGACCGGCAAGGTTGCTATAGTTGCTCGTCATACCGGCCGTATCCCGGATCTGTTCGTTGATCTTCAGGGCTTTCAACTGGTACTCGAGATCCTTCAGGTCGTTTCCCTGGTCCCCGTAGATGAGTCCCAGGTTACCATAGATCGCGGCTTCTCCTTTGAGATCACCCGTTTTTTTACGGATCTCGAGACTTTGATTATAGAAGGATATGGATTGGGGATATTCACTTTTGAGGTAATGATAGGAAGCAATATTGTAGAGGGCCTTACCAATCCACTTCTCATTATTCTTGGCTGTTGCAAAATCAAGCTGCATTTTCGCTAGCAGATAAGCGCTGTCCATGTTGGTATTGAGCATTGGCCAGGTTAATCTTTGGATTGCTTTTAATCGGCTAGTGTCCGCTTCAGTAGGATCATTCCATACATTCCACAGGCTATCAGTTTTGGACTGGGACCATGCCGGAGTAGATAACAAACCTGTCAGCAAAAGGAATAGCAAACATCTTCTCTTGTTCATTCAGCTCTTGATTTTTTTCTGATGAGCACTTTATTATGATCTGAAATCACACCTTAAAAATAGGAGAGTCTATTGATCACAGACGAAAAATAATAAATAGTGTTGCAGGACCATGGCCCTGCAACACCCGTTGGAATTACTTACGTTTTTTTGCTTTCAACACTAATGGATATCCATCCATGGTGCTATCCCAGAGCATTTTGTCACCTGTGATGACGATGTCCGCCACGATGGGTTCTCCTTCGTAATACATGGTCACACGTCCTTCCGTTTCATCCAGCACATATCTTCCTGAAATAGTTACCTTTTCATCATTTGCGAAAGTAACTTCCTGACTGAATATCCCGCTGCTTCCATTAGGTTGCTCAAAGGTGATTGCACCAGCCTCAATGATAAGGCCAATCCATTCGTCGTCGTCGAGCACATATGAGGTGATATCCCAGGTGCCGACAAGGGCTTCATTAAACGGGAGGTCAACAACCTCATCTTCATGGTCGCAACTGACAAAAGTGAACGCAGTCAATGTCAACAACATCAGGGTAAAAAAGGGGTTTTTAAACATAATCGATTTCATGGTATAATAAGTTTTAATTAGTTACATAATTGATTTAAAGAACCAGCAGTTTGCCGGAGAAATAATCATCATCACTTTTGGCACGGACCTGGTACATGCCTGCAGGTAATCCACTCAGGTCAAGCATTTTCTCTCCAGGCGCCATTGCAAACTTCCTGACCAGCTGTCCTGAGAGCGTATGGATCAGTACGGAAACCTTACCAAGCAGTTTTACCTGCACCATTCCGGAAGTCGGATTGGGGTATATAAACAGGGCATCAGCGACTACAGGTTCATCCGGCTCGGTGGACACAACACTGTTGTAGTAGAAGTATTTTTTATCCGTTGTGCGCCATTCCTGTGTCTCGATGTCCAGCGCATGATTGTACTCTGCTGCTACATAGTGGTCCCTTACGTAGCCATACGTCGTTTGCTTTGTTTCACGCCCTCCTTCTTTGTTGAAATGGGTGACTTCAAGGGAGGAGATCCTGTTATCTTCATCAAACCCGTAGTAATCATCCTGCACGAGCCTCCAGCTTTTCTTTTCAAAGTCCCATGCATAATTCTTGACTGTCTTCTTATGGCCAAAGGATGTATAGGTGTAATCTGTCTTACTTTGAGGTGTGAATACACCAAGGCCATCTGATACAAGGGTGGTCTCTGTCCTCAGCAACCCATTTTGGTATTCGAATTCCTGTTGATTGGCAGGGATCAATTCGCTGCCATCCACATTATAGGATTCCACCCTTATCAGGTTGCCGGTTTCGTCATAGGTATAGCGATCTTTGAAGATCAGTGGGAATTCGAAGATCTCAATTGAGCTTATGCTTTCGATAAGTCGATCAGATGCATCAAATGTATTCCAGACGGCCAGTTGCCGGACGTAATCCCCCAGTTCTCCGGACCATGCAAGCACAGTGAAGGAATCAACCTGGTCTAGTGAATTCTCGCGGGGAAACAATACAATCCGTGAATCAGGGACAAACAAGCCGGACTCATTGTCATAGCGCTGTGAAAATGCATCCACGAGGCGTCCCAGGTCATCTGATACCAGGGTCGTCAGGTTTAGTGGAACCCAACCTTCCTGCTCATAGAAATATTCGACGATGACGTGGACCCCGGGTTCAGGATTGGTATACACATTCCGGAATAGTGGGATAGAATCTACTCCGGTAAGATCGTATCCAAAATAGCTTACGGTTGAATCCAGGCGAGCTTCTTCTGATGCGTTGCCCTTGTTGGGCAACAAGTCAAATGCGGCCTTTGGACCCGGCACTTGATAGCCAGCGGCATCAAACATTTGTTTAACGGCATATCCCCAGTTGACCGAATAGGGCTGGATGCTTGGGGGAAGGCTCTTCTGAGCGGAAAGCGGAGCAAAT
>JAGOIB010000112.1 GCA_017995875.1 Saprospiraceae bacterium | reverse complement strand
TCCGTCTGCTGCAACCTTGCAAAAGCATTGACCGGTCCTGCGCTTCTTGCATTCGCTTCTGCATGCCCTAAACTGACACTGGCTGTCACGCCCGGATGAGCCTTGATGATGATGTTGCCATCTGCAAGAGAAACATCTGAGGAAGCATTCAATGTATTGTCCTGGCGCACCATCGTTACAACAATATCATATGCAGCCCAATCATCGAATACTTTTTCCGGCGTTGGTTCACCCAAAATATCGCGGTGTGTGCCAAGTCCGCTTTGAAGAAATTGCTGATGATCCAATGGTTCGGTGGTCACCAACAATTTAAAATGGCAAGTGTCTTCAACATTGTCTTTCGCCGGTCCCCATCCAAGTGTTTTTTTCCATAGAGGAATTTCAATCTTAGATCTGTCTTCATACTCAGCAGGCCGGTACACAACTTCTCCTCCGGGACAAGAAATGGAATAATCAAAAGCAATAAAAAACAAATAAAAATATAGCGGTTGTTCAATATTGCTTAGATGCACGACTGGCCTGAAGGAAGGAATTTTATTGGCCATGCTCGCACTGGTGGCAAATATCCGGACATTTCCTTCCTTGTGTTTCTTGATACCGCCCTCTTCATTGATTTCATGCAATTCATACTGCACCATTTCCTTCACCTTAGACGAGCGGTTCTTGTTTTCTAATTCAATAAAGCGGCGCCAATCCACGATTTTATCAAGGGCATCCATGACAGTAGTGATATGATCCGGAGTACTACCATCGGTAACAAATGCTTTCCTGTTTTTATCAAGATCCATCACGATGATACCAGCCGGATCAAGTTTAACTTCGATAGATGCTCGTTCACCAGGTTGAGCCCAGGCTACATTTCCCGGCTTTATTTTGTCATTGCTGACAATAGATTGGATGAGAGTAGCATCTCCTGTCAATTGTACAAGTTCGGGAGGTGTAGGCAGGTGTCGCAAGGCAGCACGATAAGCAACTTCTTCGCTGACGAGCGATTTAAAAAAATTGGCTACACCGCCGATATCACCTTCCACTTCGATGCGGCTCAACTGCGCACCGACTGATTTTATTTTTGCAGAACCCTTCAATGCCTTTTCAGGAGGAGCTGTGTAAATATCAAATTCAATCGGGGCTGAAGGCTGTGTCGGCAAACCATGTATGGCCCCACATTTTACATACCAGTTGCCATCCTGCTTGATCACCTCATAGAGATCCTTCTCTCCTGATGGGGATCCTTCAAGAAAGCGTACATATGGATCGAAATTCTGTACTGTGTCAAATTGTGGAATTTGGTTTTCCCTGACGGCCAGCACTGCAGATCTCGCACGGAGAAAGAGGTCGGTATAACTAATATTTCCTTTTGCGCTACGAAGAGCCTTGACGAGTCCTGTAGTAAAAGCTCCACCCTGCGGCATATCTCCTGCCAGCTGAACACTCCTGCATGCCGAAAGCACCACATGTTTTGAAGTAGGTACTTCAAGGCTTTTCAATTTGGTGTAATACCCATCTGCATAAGAGTCGAGCGTTCTGGAGGCACCGCTCGAAGGTGCAGAACGTGAGGTCCATGCAATATCTGCACCTGCATCGCGTGTGCCTGAACCACTATGGCAGCAATCGAGTGATACGACTATATGCGGAGGACTTTTCTTATTGGCTGTAGCAACTTCATTGAGCAACACTGCCAATTCCTTATCAGCGAGGTGAGGCACACCTCCAATACCGCTGTCTATGCATATCATCGTCTGGTCCTTGCCATTAGGTTCGAGAGCAAGAAACTCAGGGGCGCACTTTTCTTCAGACCCATGGCCACTAAAATGAAACCAGGCTATGTCGTCAGGACCGGCAGCACCCAGATGCTCCCGAAAACCCTTTTTGACATTTTCATAGGTAGCCGAAGCGTCTTCCAGGCGCCTGATCTTAAGATTATAATCTTTGGCACAGAACTCATTGAGATAAGCTTCTAGCTGGTCAATATCCTTGATGCACCCTTTTAATTTGGGATTGGGCCCACTATAATCATTGATTCCGACCAGCAGGACATATAAGTTTTTCATCGTTTTGACTTTTCTACTTTGGGTGAGGAGATGGTATCTCGCTTGTACAAAATACAAGCCAAAAGATAAGATAATTCGACAATGGTTGGAGCAAGTCCTTTTCTAACATAAAGTACGGACAGGTCGCGACCTGTCCGTACTTTATGTTAGAAAAGGGCTCATTGCACCGCTAAGTCGAAGTAGCTTCTGCCACACTCCCAAATTTTGTATTTTGGACCATTGCATTACTGAATACTCCTCATTTCTTTATTTAGTCAGTTCCACCCATGGATGTTATATGTCTAGCCTTTGCTAATGACCGGGCAAATCCCCTACCGACCCTACAGGAAGAGGATAATAACCTCAACAAGATTTTATCCCCGAGGCAATTAAAACAACATTTTATACTGATCAGGGATTCCTACGCGTCTATCACCAGCGTGACCAACACGATAGCCCAATCCAAAGATCAGCTAAGGATATTTCTCTACAGTGGTCATGCCGGCAGGGATAAATTATTGCTGGAAGGCCAGGCCGCCAATGCAGAAGGGATAGCCTACCTGCTCGGTCAATGCCCTAATCTGCAACTGGTGTTCCTCAATGGGTGCTCAACGAAAGGCCAGGTTTATAGTTTGCTTCAAAAAGGGATACCAGTCGTGATTGCCACCAGCGCTCCTATCGAGGATAAAAAAGCCAATGAATTTTCCTCCCGGTTTTTTCAGGCGATGAATGATCAGTGTTCTATCAAAGAAGCGTACGAATTGGCAAAGGGAGAACTAATGGCACGATACCCGGATGTCCAGACCGATACTTCAAGTATTCTTGGAGATCCTGGCACACAAGCCGAGGACTCCTTATGGGGCTTGTATTACCCACCAGAAAAAGAGATAAGTCTTCAATGGAAACTCAATGCCAATACACCTACGGTCGTCTCCGAAAATTTCGTTCCCAATGCCATCCTGATTGATACCCTCATGGAATCCCTCTCCCCGTATCGGGAAGAAATCAAAAAAATGGTGGATGATGAATCAGCTGGAGAAACTAAAAGTATCCTGGATAAACGCGAAGCAATCCTGCGTGCCCTTCCGCATCCTGTCAGCGAACAATTCAGAAAACTGCTCGTTGATGAAGATCCCGGCTCAGGTGGACAAACGTTCTACAACCAATTAGGCGAAGCGCGTCTGCAACAAATCATTATCATCTACAACACAATGTTGGAGTTGTTGGGCTTCACGATATTGGCTGATCTGTGGGAGGTTGCTGCCAATCAGGAAAAATTGAATATCGCAGAACCAGTCAAGGCTAAGCTGAAGGAATTTTTCATCTCCTCCATGAGCGGTACCAGTAGCCAGAAATTCCTCGACCTGATCACTACCGCAAGGCAGATCATGGAAGCCCAGGGAAAGAAATATTTCATTGAGGAATTAGCCGCATTGACCGACACCTATAATGCAAAAGGCCCGTTGTATGATGCTGTGTCCTATCTCGAATTTGTCCTCACCAAACTAGAAGAAAAAGCAATCCCGGGCGAGCAAGCCAAAGAGATGTGTATCAATAGTGAGCAAAAACTTGCAGAGCTTTTCAAAGCGCTGGGCTTTATCACCAACTACATCATGGCTTCTGTCAAGGATATCGATGTGCTGAAATATAAGCGATTTCTCAAGACAAGGTATAAGCACAATGTCGTCAAGCTCGAACAGCGATTCGTCGGACTGGCTGTCAACACCGAAATTGAAGAAGAAGCACTCGACAGCAATTCGGTGCTCATCATCAAAAAGAATGAACCCAAATTATCCCTCAACCTGAGCCCGTTTATTATCGACGAAAATGCTTTTGATGACAAAGCAAGTATCGCTAAGCTATTTTTCTTTGATCGTTATGACAAGGCTTCTGATACGTATGTCTATAAGCATGTCTATAAGCCCCTGGATCCTCCGTTGTTGATCCAGAAACAAAAACATTTTAAGATCCTGCGTGATCAGTTTGATGCCTTCGCCAATTCCGTATTCCAACAAACCCTGCAAAACTTATGAAAAGTCCATTTAAGTTTCTGGATGCTTTTACCCTCAAGGACAAGGATTCCTTTTTCGGCCGTGACCAGGAAATCGACGCGTTATATAGCATTGTCTTCAAGACACCTATGCTGCTCGTGTATGGTCTCTCTGGTACAGGAAAAACATCATTAATTCAATGCGGCCTTGCCAATCGTTTTGACGGACCGGATTGGTACCCGGTTTTCATTCGCAGGAATGACAATATCAATACTTCCACTGCAACAGTAATGCGCAATGCGCTGGGTAATCTTGCCAAGGATAATCTTGCAGATAATGTTTCAGTGTTATTGCGTAAGACCCTCAGGCCGGTTTACCTGTTGTTTGATCAATTCGAAGAGCTATTTATTCTTGGCAAAGAAGAAGAACAAAAACAATTCATGAATTCTCTTCGTGAATTGCTGGATGCCCAACTTCCATCAAAGATCGTCCTGATCATGCGGGAAGAATATATCGGGCAATTGTATGCTTATGAAACGCTGATCCCCGAACTTTTTGACCATCGCTTCAGAGTAGAGCCCATGGGGCCAAACAAAGTAAAGAATGTCATCAGTTCGTCCTTTGATAAATTCAATATCCAGCTTGCTGAACCAAAGGAAGAATTGTTGGATCTGATGGTACACAATATCAGTGACCCGAGATCCGGGATTACGTTACCCTATCTTCAGGTTTACCTCGACATGTTGTATCGCGATAAATACCGCAAACAATATGGCCAGTCAGAAGCTGAAGGGTATCCTAAAATGGATATCACCAAGGCTGATATTCAAAGCATCGGCCGTATTGATAATGTGTTGGAGCGTTTCCTGGAAGATCAAACGAGAGAACTTCGCGTACAGCTCGTCCAGAAATACAAAACGGTAAAACCAACTATTATTCAGGATGTACTGGATGTATTTGTCAGCGAAGAGGGGACCAAACGTCCTGTCACGTACAAACAATCAGGTAACGATATAATCCTCGCAGAAGATGCTGCTGGCACATTGAAGGACATATCGCTTCCGATGCTGACAGAGATACTCAATACATTGCAGAACGACAGAATACTGCGACGGACGGATGATAGCTTTGAATTGGCGCATGATAGCCTCGCATTGGTCATTGATGGTCGCAGATCTCAGTCACAAAAGCAACTGCAGAATATCCGGAAGCGCCTGATGAATGCCCATGAGGAATACCAGAAGACAGGTGCGTTTCTCAATCAGAAACAATTGGCTGCGTTTGATGATTACAGGGCACAACTTGGATTATCTCCTGAGATGGAAAATTTTCTCGACAAGTGCGAGGAAGAAGTCGTCCGACAAGCTGCTGAAGATAAAGATCGGGCACAACAGGAAAGCAGGATGGCGCAGCAGAAGAAACTGGCTCGCACGCGTAAGACCTGGCTTGTTGTGGCCATTATCCTGGCTGGACTGGCGTTGTCCATGGCAGGTATTTCCCTTTATAATAATCGAAATCTTAAAAAGGTAAATAAAGAATTTAAAGAGTATGGGGATCAAATGGATATTCAGTTTTTCAAGACAAAAAACGATCTGGACTCCCTAAAAAACGTAATCCTCCAGGTAAATTCGTTGCTGCCGAGATTGGACACGATGGTGAGAAGTGAGCAGCCTATCAACAGGATAAAGTTATCGCAAGTCGTTATGTCCATCAAGAGTACAATTGGTAGCGATACCTTATTAAGTGAAGCGCAAAAAGCGAAAATGCTGGAGATGTACATTTCTATGGATTCAAGTGATATGTTCTTTACCAGTAGTATAAAACCAAGTGAGGCCAAAGCGAAACGGGAAACAGAATTTATCAGTAAAGTGGTCTATGTTGTACTTAGGGTAAAAACACCAAAGCCTCTCGGAGATATTGAAGTGAAGTGGTTGAACGAAAATGGAGAAATACTTGGTGACCCTATTTACAAAACAGTCGATAAGAAAAAATCAGATAAGGATGGCTTGCAATGGTTATCCTTTTCAGCTGTCATTGATGATCCCGGAAATTACAGGGTTAAAATTACAAATGGTTCCGGTTTAGAAATCGGAAGTAAAAGCTTTAGCAGGATAGAAGCAGCGTCAACAGTCATTCAAGGTGAGAATCCTAATGTTGGAAATACGCCTGTACAAAATCCAACGCCCGATAACAATACCAATACAGGTGCTTTGAGTGTCCTTGAGTTCCGTACCATGTCCTCCGGCAGCCTCAATGCTCCTGGCGCTAAGAAGACTTCTTTTAAGGTGGGAGAGATGATCCATTATTATTCCAGGCTAAATAGTCCTACTGCGGGCGTATCCATTCGGGTTCAATTGGTAGATGACAAGGGAAAAGAAGTCTGGGAAGATAAATTTGTCACCGCGGTCAATACATCAGAGAAGGGTTTCCGTCTGTGGAAGTTTCATGGCGCGCGCGCTCCCGGTTCTTATACCGTCAAGCTGGTGGATCAAAAAGGCACTCAATTGGCTGCGGAAAGCATTACCATTGAATGAAAAGTGAAGAGTGAAGAGTGAAGAGTGATAAGTGAAAAGTGAAGAGTGAAGAGTGATAGCTCAGTAACCGTCCATTTTGTACGAGCAAATGACGATTGACGATTTCTTTTAGACTGTAGATGTCAGACTCGCAGATGCCAGACTCATTACACGTAACCTGTTGGGCGTCCGTACGGACGACCGCGTACTACAAACTTGCTCGTTCAAGTCTTGAGACTTGAATGCAATATTTGCAAGTCTCCAGACTTGCGC
>JAGOIB010000111.1 GCA_017995875.1 Saprospiraceae bacterium | reverse complement strand
ATGCAAAATATCGGTGCGTATGGCGTAGAACTTGAATCTGTATTTCATTCACTCGAAGCTATAGAGATTGGTACAGGCATAACCAAAGTGTTTACAAAAGAGGAATGCCGTTTCGGATACAGGGACAGTATTTTTAAAAAAGAAGTCAAAGACAAATATGTAATAGTTGGAGTTGTGTTGAAGCTATCCTACGATCATCATTTGAATACGTCTTATGGTGCTATCCAGGATGTACTCAATGAAAGAGGAATACATCAACCGACGATCCATGATGTAAGTAAGGCAGTGATTGATATACGTCAAAGTAAATTGCCGGATCCGAAGGTGATTGGGAATGCGGGAAGTTTTTTCAAAAATCCGTTGATTCCTAAAGAACAATATGAAAAAATCAAAACAGCTTATCCCAATGTTCCCGGCTTTCCTGCGGGACCAAATGAAATGAAAGTACCTGCCGGCTGGTTGATTGAACAAGCAGGGTGGAAAGGATTCCGCAAGGGAAATGCTGGCTGCTATAACAAGCAAGCACTTGTCTTAGTGAATTTTGGTGGAGCTCAGGGAGAGGAAATCATGGAGCTCGCAACCGAGATTATCGAAAGTGTGAAAGAAAAGTTTGGAATAGAAATTCATCCGGAAGTTAATTTATGGAAAACGTAACACTGGCAATCTTCGATTTAAAGTTTAGTTAATTGTTTGAATTTTTGGTTTTCTAACTGTTTTATGTCATAGTTTTAAAGATATACTTCAAAAGAAGCGCGGTTTTCGTTACCTAAAATCTTTTTGTATGAAAAAAGGTACATTCATTTTTTCGGCAGTCGTTCTTGTATTTTTTTCTTGTAAGGATGAAGACTTGCCTATTTCCTTTGAAAGCGAATGTTATCCGCCAAATCTGGAGGAAGGTGTTATTGCATCTTATGATTTTAGTAACGGGAGTCTTGAAAATGGGACATCAATTAATGCCGATTTAAGAGGCTATAGTGGTGCATTTCCGACATCTGATCGTAATGGAAATGTAAATTGCGCATACTCGTTTAGCAAGAATCCTCAATTGTCTTATTTGGCTACGTCCAACACTTCATTTTTGAATGGGTTAAAGCAATTTTCAATTTCCATGTGGTATCAGCCCCAGGATTCCTTTCTCAATGGAGGTCAGATGGAGGTGCTCATGACCCGCAACAGGACTCAGGATGTTCAATGCCCTGACCGGATTGGCGAATGGTCCGTAGGGCTGTATGATTGCAGACGGGTTGTTTTTGGTCATAATAATAGCGTTTGGGAGGACATCGCATTACCTCCTCCTCCTGCTGAATGTCAACAGTTGTTCTTTTATCTGACGGGCTTGTGGCATCACGTAGTGGCTGTTTATAATGAGGATCATTATAAAATTTATAAAGATGGAATTCTGCAGGATTCCACTTCAGGGCCTGGTGCCTGCACAGATCTTCACCTGGCAGAAGATGTTGGTGATTTAGTATTGGGGTATAAGTTTACTGGTAAACTTGATGATATCCTGATTTATAACCGGGAAATTACATCTGAAGAAGTAGCAGAATTGTTTGCGTTGCAGCCTTGTTGCCAACAATAGAATTTTTCAAGATCAGAACTGTGTGAAATCAAAATTTTTAGATGTTAGTCATCATTCATGAGCATATAACCTCAAGGTAAACCTTGCCGACGCACAAGCGTCCGTACGGACGCTTAACGTTCTGACAGCTGATAGCTGACGGCTGATAGCTTTTAATTCCCGGTTTTTCCTTACTTTAGGCTCATTGCACCCACACCCTTTATTGAGACTGAATGAAAACCAAGACCATTAAACAAACGGTGACCTTTCCGTTGGCACCGGTTGAATTGTACAACCTCCTGTTCGATTCAAAAAAACTATCCAAAATGCACGGTACATCAACTTCAATGACCCGCCGGGCCAAAGGTAAATTTTCAGTATTTGGAGGTTATTGTCATGGACACAATATCACATTGATTGAAAACCGGAGGATCGAGCAGGCATGGCACTTCAATGAAGGTGACTGGCCGGACGATTATTTCACCACTTGTACCTTCATCCTGGATCAGGTTCCGAAAGGGACAAAATTGACTTTTATCCAGACCGGCGTCCCTGAAACCAGCTATAAAGCCATAAGGGAAGGCTGGAAAACCTACTATTGGACGCCCATTTTGGAGTATCTGGAGGGTTAAAGTTCGGATTTAGCCTGCGGAAATAATAAGATGGTCCGGCTTTTGTAACCATTTGTCCAGGCAAATGTTATATTTGGGACCTATGAACCTACCATCGAGACGCCCGGTTATCCTATTCCTGTTATACCTGTTGATTGCTATCGGCCTCACCGTGGTGGCCATTCGCAAAGAAGTCAGATCAGCAGTTCCCTCCAACCAGGAAATGAAAGACCTTCAACAGCCTCCGGATAAAATCTAGAAAAATTTACGTTTTTCCCCCTGGCCCCCTGTACTTCGACTAGCTTGACCTTCTCCTTGTGCTGCAGCTCAGCAACCATGGGGGTAAACGTTTACGATTTACGATTGTGGGAGACTATAATCAAAATGCCTTTCTTTTTCTCATTGTTGAGCGAAGCCGAAACAATTACCTTTCACGCATTATTGAAAGATCTCCTGGTCGTTGAGCGAAGCCGAAACGACAATGTAGGATTTACGATTTAGGATTTACGATTTCTTCCAGACTGCAGACGTTAGACGCGCAAATGTCAGACTCTATACACACACTAACACTATTTGAATTTTTTAACTTCAAATCAATATCCCACATCTGTAACTATTGAACAAACAATGATGGGCGGTCTGTGACCGCCAAGCTTTCTCACCACTCATCACTGACGACTCACGACTGACGACTCACGCCCAACGCTTGTCGATTTGCATAATTGAACGTGCCTGCAGGAATCTGATATTATTGTATTTTGGCAAGATGTACACTACTCCTCATTTTTCTTTTTTTTTTAAATCATTTTTGATCCTTTTGGCCATAGGTTTTATCACAATGACTTCCATAAATGCTCAGTCCACAGTAACTGGCAAAGTTGCTGATGATTCGGGTCAGCCGGTTGCATTTGCTAATGTACTCATACTGACTGCGACGGACAGTTCTCTTGTCCGAGGGGTGGTGACTGCTGATGATGGGTCATTTGAAGTGCAATCTATTGGAACGGGTGATTTCCTGCTCAGAGTCATGATGGTGGGATTTGCTGATACACAGATAGGTCCATTTCCACTGGAGGTCAACACGGGCGTTAAAGATTTTGGTTCCATCGTGTTGCACGAAGATGCCGTGCTGATGAATGAGGTTCAGGTCGTAGCGAAGAAACCGCTGTTCGAACAAAAGGTGGACCGCATGGTCATCAATGTGGCAAGTAGCATTACCTCGAGTGGACTCACCATTCTTGAAGTGCTGGAAAGATCTCCCGGTGTGATGGTCAACCGTCAAAGCAATTCTATCAGCCTCAGTGGAAAGAGTGGTGTCGTCGTCATGATCAATGGCCGGATCAATTACATGCCTGCAGATGCTGTCACACAGTTGCTGGACGGAATGAGTTCGGACAACATTGAGAAAATCGAAATTATCACCACCCCTCCTGCCGGCTTTGATGCGGAAGGTAATGCAGGATACATCAATATCATTCTAAAGAATAACCTCGATGAGGGATTTAATGGATCCTATGCATTGATGCTTGGTTATGGCAAAGGAGGAGTTGGCAATGCCAGTATTAATTTCAATTACCGTAAAGGAAAATATAATCTTTTCGGCGACTACAACTATGTACATGAAGCACAGGACCAAGTGTTTGACTTTTACAGAAGTATTAACCTGAACGGAGATCAGATCGAAACCGCTACAAGATCGGACAGGGATCCATTAAGGAATAATCATGCGGCAAGGATTGGCCTGGATTACCAGGTAAATAAAAAATTTCTGATAGGAGGCCTGGTGTCTGGTTTTAATACAAAGTGGGAAATGGATGCTAACAACGTGGCCATGATTTCGAGCAATGGAAACCTGGACACAGTCATCACTATTGACAATAATGAGTTGAACCAGTGGAAAAACCTGGGCGGTAATATCAACGGTCAGTACACCTTTAAGGAGGGCCAGGTGTTGAAGGTGGATGGTGACTTCCTCTATTACAATGATAATAACCCTACGTATTACAACAATCATTATGCAGATGGAGAAGGTAATTTTCTTTTTGAAGATTATACAAGGGCTACCAAGATGACGCCTATTTCCATTGCGGTTGGAAAAGTAGACTACCTTATGCCCATCGGTAAAAAAAGTAAATTGGAATCCGGTGTGAAAGGAACGTTGTCCAGTTTTACCAATGATGTTGGGGTACAATACAGCACAGGCCAGGATTGGGTCACTGATCCGGAGCTGACCAACAAATATGATTTACTTGAAAAGATTGGAGCTGCTTATGTTTCCCTGGAGAGCCCTCTGGGTGAAAAAACGACTGTAAAATTTGGTATGCGCTATGAGTATACGGATTCCAATCTTGGATCCGAAGAAGAAGCCAATATCGTAGACAGGGAATTTGGTGAATTCTTCCCAAGTTTCTACATTTCAAGAACACTCAAGGAAAATAGTGCTATCAATTTTTCTTACGGAAAGCGGATTACACGTCCTACGTTTAATGATATGGCACCCTTTGTCATATTCCTTGACCCTTACACTTTCTTCTCCGGTAATCCTGCGGTACAACCTGCTATATCCAACAACCTTGAGTTAGCGTATAGCTTTAAGTCAGCGATAATCTCGTTGAAATACAGCATAGAGGACAGTGCCATTGCTAATTATCAAAGCACGATCGTCGAAGGAACAAACACGCAATTGATATTTACAGAAAACCTCAAGCAGGTAACCACCTATTCGCTCACCTTTTCTACGCCTGTGACGCCATTCAAATGGTGGAATATGTATTACAATATTGGTGGAGTGTGGCAGGAGGCACAGAAGTATCAGGATGACAAGTTGGAGACCTATGAAGCAGGAAATATTAATTTTTTCAGTACGCAGACATTTACCTTGCCCAAGGAGTTTACGTTTGAGCTATCAGGTTATTATAGCAGTGGCGGATTGTTTGGGATTTTCAAGGTGAAACCATTTGGATCTGTAAATGTTGGATTACAGAAGAAATTCGGAGAAAGTGGTGGTACTTTCCGCATTGGATTTGATAACCTATTGGATACGGAGGCATATCAGGATGAGTTGGACCTGCCCGACCAGCAAGAATATTACAAAGCTTATCTTGAATTTAGTCAGCCTACCTTGAAAGTAAGTTATACCCGTAACTTTGGCAATCAGAAAATGAAAGAAGCCCGTTCCCACTCAACCGGTGCAGAGGAAGAAAAGAGGCGTATAAATAATTAGTGACCATGAAATTAAACGTGATCATCACAGGTACGACCGGCATGGTAGGCAAAGGCGTGCTGCTTGAATGCATCGATAGCCCGGACGTAGAAAGTATTCTGCTAATTAACCGCAGCCCCGTTGATGTCATGCATCCAAAAGTTAAAGAGATCATTCATAAGGATTTTTTTGACCTGAGTTCAGTTCGTGATCAGCTCACCGGTTACAACGCCTGTTTCTTTTGTTTGGGAGTTTCATCTGTCGGCATGAAGGAAGCTGATTACAAGAGGTTCACGTATGACCTTACGCTTGGATTTGCCAAAGTGGTATTATTTCTTAATCCGGATATGACATTTTGTTATGTTTCCGGAGCAGGCACAGACAGTTCTGAAAAAGGGAAATCAATGTGGGCGCGTGTCAAAGGCAAGACGGAAAATGATTTGTTGTCCCTGGGATTTAAAGCTACATATATGTTCAGACCGGGCTATATTCATCCGATGCGGGGCATTAAATCTAAAACACCGTTGTATAATGCTTTCTATGTTGTGCTCAAGCCATTGTATCCGCTGTTGAAACGCATGCCTAAATATGTTACAGACAATGCTGCTATTGGCAGGGCTATGATAGCTGTGGCACGTAACGGTTATACGAAACGTGTTTTGGAAAGTATAGATATTAATAGTATCAGGTAGTTTAAGAATAATGTTCCTGAGTTTTATCGTAAGGAACCCTGACGAACACATTAAAAAATGTTAATAGAAATGAAAGCAATCATACTCTGTTTATTAATTGGTCTGTCAACCGTGTATGTCCACGCGCAGGGATGCAGTGATGCCGGTGTTTGTACTATAGACGCGTTAAGGCCTGCAGCAAGCAGCATTGAAATGCAAAAAAGCAGTAAAGTAAGTGGGGGTTTTTCGGTTGGTGGCGCTGACTATGGTATCACCGTACTGGGAGCAAATTTGGGGTATAGCGGGAGATTTACGGAGCGGTGGAGTGTTGATTCCAGGGTGACTTTTCTTTCACAAAGTGGAAATGACATTGGCGTCACCGGCCCGGGTGATATTTTTCTCAATGTAAATTACATGGTCTCCCGAAAGTTTATTCTGACAGCAGGGACTAAGATTCCGCTTACAAAGGCAGATAAAAAATTAGATGGAATTCCTCTTCCAATGGATTATCAATCCAGTCTTGGTACATTAGATTTATTGGCCGGAATAAAATACAATCCTGAGAGATGGCAGTGGGCCTTGGCTGTGCAGGTACCATTGAAGCAAAATGAGAATGCTTTTTTTCCGGAACTTTATGACACGACATCATTAGTGAGCACTATACAGGCAACCAATGGATTTCACCGCCAGGCAGATATCCTGTTGCATGTTTCAAGGACGTTTGAGATGAGTGATAAGATAACCTTCACACCCGGATTGCTTCCTATTTATCATGTGGC
>JAGOIB010000110.1 GCA_017995875.1 Saprospiraceae bacterium | reverse complement strand
ATCATCTTTTTTCCATCTGGCGTAAGAATAGATTCGGGATGGAATTGAACTCCGTATGTCGGATGCGTTTTGTGATGACAAGCCATAATATTTCCTTCCAGATCTATTGCTGAAACTATAAGTGATTTAGGAAGGGAAACAGGATCACATACCCAACTGTGATATCTGCCGGCTTGAAAGGGCGATGCAATTCCCGATAAAATAATATCACCTTCATCCTGGATACAAATGCTGGAAGTCACTCCGTGATGCACTGCATCGAGATTCAGCAATGTTCCTCCAAATGCTTCATAAATAGCTTGTAGGCCAAGGCAAATTCCAAGGATTGGTTTCCTGCCTGAATACTCACTGATGACCTTCAGGATTTGCCCATTAGTTGAAGGGACACCTGGACCCGGGGATATAACTATTTTATCAAAATGATCAATAGCTGCAGACTCAAATGCATCATTTTTCAGGATAGTTAATTCTACCGAATTTTCCTCCTTTATATACTGTGCAAGTATATGTGTAAAGGAGTCATAATTATCAATCAGGACTATCTTCATTCGTGTTGTAAATCAATACAATAAATATAGTTTTGGGAGACGGAAAGGTACTGATTATAAGCGGGTTACAGGAATCTCCGTGCGTTTTTACAGGTATATTGATTATTAGGGCTTTTCAGAGAGGATGAAATTATAAAAAATGTATATTTGCACTCCGAAATTACCTGCGGAAGTAGCTCAGTTGGTAGAGCACGACCTTGCCAAGGTCGGGGTCGCGAGTTCGAGTCTCGTTTTCCGCTCACAGAAGCCCTGGAATTTTTTTCAGGGCTTTTTTATTAGAAATCCAGATCCTTCTCCTTTTCCTTCTTCGTACCCGGAAAAATATATTGATCCTGTTCCAGTTGCGTCAGATATTCATCCAACACTGCATCTTCTCCTGTGCCATACTGAAAGAGCGTCCATTTGCTGTTGACAAATTCGAGCGCTGTCATGTTTTCGATCCAGTCACCTGAATTCATATACATGATAGATCCTTCTTCATTTTCCACTTTCTCTATCAGTGGTTGATGGATGTGGCCGCATACCACGACATCCACTCCTTTCCTCAATCCCATTCGGATAGAGTGTTTTTCAAAGTCCGAAACAAATTTCACTGCATGCTTTACCGAGCGCTTCACTCTATGGGCGAAAGAAATCTTTGGAAGTCCAACACGCACCCTCCACCCATTAATGAATGCATTGATCCTGATAAGCCAATCATAGCCTTTGCCCCCTAGCGAAGCCAGGAAAGGAGAAATAAGTACAGATGCATCAAAAACATCCCCATGAAAAAACCAATAGGATTTATTGTGAATCCGCAGTTCAAGTTGATGACGCAAACGAATATTCCCCAAGTCCAAAGAATCAAACCGCCTGAGGATATCGTCATGATTTCCGGTTAAGTAATAAACGATTGTGCCTGTGTTGGCCATCTCAAGGATTCGCTCTATCACTTCCCAATGTGTGGCGGGGAAGTATTTTTTCTTAAACTGCCATGCATCAATGATATCCCCGTTTAGGATTAATCTGGCCGGTTCAATATGTTGAAGATACCTGAGCAATTCTTCTGCTCTGCAGCCATATGTACCCAGGTGAAGATCTGAAATGACACATATATCAAGAACTTTCTTCATATAAAAAATACTGATTTACAGCAAAATTATACGTCGAATATCGACTCTGTGTAAACCAACAGGTCCTGTTCGTAAATCTTTTGAAAAATGAGGTAAACGTGGGAATGACTTGCCGTAGAAAGCTGGAAAAGTATTTCATTTTAAGAAAAAAGAGCCTGCTCAATTCCTTCTGCCATAAACATCTTGGATCTGCAAGGCCAAAAACCCCTAATGATCCTTACAGAGACGCCCTATTGGGATGGGAGTTGATGGTCGCAGGCTCTTTGCCTTTAACCCGAACAATTTGGCGGTCTCTAATGAAATTCTCTGAAGATGGTACCCGGAGCCGGAATCGAACCGGCACGGCCCTTTCGGGCCACAGGATTTTAAGTCCTGCGTGTCTACCTGTTTCACCACCCGGGCAGGTACGCTGCAAATGTACTCTTATTCGATATCAGACACGTATGTCAAATACCGCAATAACAAAAAGGATTGGGATATAATTGTATTCGTTGCTCCTGTTCACCTAAGGTGCTCAGTATGAAGTGATCAGGATCTAAACCTCAGCCTGCTTCTTTGTCTTATAGACAGCTTTCAAAACCTCATTCCGGCGTACCACAGAAGGCTTTACAAACTCCTTGCGGCGACGTAACTCCTGGATGAGTCTCACATTTTGAACCTTACGTTTGTACCGCTTAAGGGCACGATCAATTGATTCGGTTTCTTTTACTTCGATAATCAGCATGCTGTAGACTTAAATTTTTAGCGGGGCAAAGGTAAGATTCTTCATCGAAATAACCAAGAGGGCAACTTTTCTTCTTTTTAGCCAAATTAACCCTTCGGAGCAGGGATTAATTCTTGACGACAATTTTTATCAGCTTACCGGACTGTACCTTATCTGTTATATCCATCCCATTGACAATGCCCAATTCCCGGTGGCGTGTGGTCGGTATATTGTAGGCTAGTAATGCCTGTCCAAGAGTTCCTTCAGCCTTGACAGGAACCACTTTGATCTTTTCCGGCCGAACGTTTATTTTATTCTGGTCCTTCAATTCATTAAAACCTACCATGGTTTTATCAATCGCAGACTCATACGTTGAAAAATCAGCTGGTGTGGAGACCCCATGAAAAACATAAATATTGTTTGCCATCTTGATATACATACTTTTGACTTTTATGACACTTTGCTCACCCGTTGAAGGGTCATCACTTACTTGCTCAGACATCACCTCCAATGCCTGCAAACCATGCACTGTAAGCTGCCTGCTGCTTTTCACCGTCAGTTGAAGTTGTGAGGCCGTCGCAGAAGCCGCGGATTGCAAATTATCCCCTTCAGCAAGGGTGAAAATTAAAAGTGCCTTCCCATCTGACGGGACCATTTGGACCTGCGCAGGGCTATTGACTAAATCCCAGCCGGAAGGAACAGGAAATTGGAATTTTAATTCGGGATGATAAAAAACACCAGTTTCGACATATCCCTGGCGTGGATCTTCACCATAGACAATACCATCAATCATCTTCAAATAGGCATCTCCATTAACTTTGTAAGGCGGTGTTGCCACTTTGGCTTGCCATTCGGTTGCCAGGTTATTCACATTTTCATATCGATCCAAAGGGTCAGGGTGAGTGGATAAAAAGGTTGGAATTTTTCCATCTCCTGAATCACTTAATGAATTTAATGTCTGAAAGAAATCAGCCATTTCCTTTGCATCATAGCCTATCTTGGTTGAGTACTCAGCACCCAGGGCATCAGATTGGGTTTCGTTGGTTCTGCTATATTTCAGGAAAAGCAATTGCATAGCGGATTGGGCTTCATTAGCAAATGGCCTCAATTCCTTAGATACAATCAATCCCCCCATTAAAAGGACATTGGCTATGGTACTTTTTGAATATTGCTCGACAGAATGTCGATGCGTTATATGGCCAATCTCATGGCCCAATACGCCCATAAAAGCTGCCTCATTATTAAAATAAGCCATGATCCCCCTTGTAAAGTAGACGTAACCTCCAGGAACAGCAAATGCATTGACAACAGGAGAGTCAAGTATTTTAAACTGGTACTTTATATTCGGACGATGAGAGATCTTAACCATTTCCTGCCCATGGGAATTGATAAATGCCTGAAATGCAGGGTTATCATATAGTCCAAATTCTGCAATAATCTGTGGATCCGATTCAGCACCGAGTGCAATTTCCTGTTGCTCAGACATCAGGGCAATTTCCTTTTTGCCGGTTACTGGGTTAATCACACAACCCATAAAAGTTACCACCACTAAGAAAGCGGCTAACCGGAAGCTGTATTTTTTTGAAAATAGATGCATAATGAAGTGATGGTTTAAGGGTTATTAGGGATTCAGTACCTTTTAACTTAACCCCATGAGGCATTTATTGTTCTGCGATTCAGGATTTTATGGTTTTTATATTGCTGGGATATTCCACACGAATTGCTCTATAAACAACGTTTTACTTCTTTCCCCAACAGATTCCGGATATTCAAATTAATTACCAATTTGCACTATGGATAGCCAAAAGCATCATCAGGGTGATTTGTTTACTTTTGATCAACGATCTGAAACCGAACCTATAAAAAGCAAGTTGGAGAATCAAAACGACATGGAAGTAACTCCGATCTATATATCGCTAACCTGACCTTGCCATAAAGGCTCCTGTTCCTTATTCCCATGAATTTATCTGATATAAATATGAAATCCATCCTGGCGTATTTAGCCGCTTTGCCAGGGAAGATTTTCCAATACCTTGTTACACTACCAAAGAGAATTCTTTCCGGGATCAAAGATCCAAAGCAACGTCGCACCTGGTTCAAACAAGGTTTATATTTTATTGGCGCCATTATTTCATTGTTCGTGCTATTGTTCCTGCTCACCTGGATTGGTGCTTTTGGATCTGTCCCCGGTAAAAAAACTTTGCTTGGTATCAGGCAACCAGAAGCATCTAAAATATATAGCGCCGATGGAAAGCTGATGGGCAAGTACTATACAAAGAACAGGAATACCCTAAAGTTTGAAGATATCCCTCCGGCATTTATGACATCCCTGATAGCCACAGAGGATTCCAGGTTCTGGACACATACAGGTATCGATTTTAGAAGTTGGATGCGTGTCCTTGTGAAACGCCTTCTATTGGGCCAGGAAAGTGCAGGAGGTGGAAGTACACTATCTCAACAACTTGCTAAAAATTTATTTCCGAGGCAGGATTATCTCATTGGTTCAATGCTGATCAATAAGTACAGAGAATTTATCATTGCTTCCCGCCTTGAGGCTGTATATTCCAAAGAAGACCTGTTGACATTTTATATCAACACTGTTCCCTTCGGAGAAAATATTTTCGGCCTGGATGCAGCAGCCGACAGATACTATTCAAAAACTGCTGATCTCCTTACGATTGAAGAATGCGCCATGTTGGTTGGCCTGTTGAAAGCAACCGGCTACTACAATCCAAACAACAATCCCGAACGCGCCATTAACAGAAGGAATGTGGTCCTCAATCAGATGAAAGTGAATGGTGTGATAGACTCACTGACGTATGATTCATTAAGCAAGTTGCCATTGAACCTTTCGTATCAACGCAACACTGATTCGGAAGGTATCGCACTTTATTTCAGAAATCACTTGCGCCCTATCCTTCTCGATTGGTGCGAGAAACACACCAAACCGGATGGACAACCCTATAACCTTAGTACTGATGGCCTAAGAATTTATACCACCATTGATTTCGGCATGCAGCAATACGCAGAGGAAGCATTACGCATTCACATGACCAGGTTACAGGCAAGCTTTGACAAGCAATTTAATGATTGGTTGCCTTACAATGCTCCGCTGAAAGATGCCATGGAACGATCTGACAGGTATGTCGCCCTTCAGGCAAAAGGACTATCCCCTGAACAAATCGTTGACTCGATGAATCAGGTACTGCCTATGAAGTGGTGGACATGGGAAGGCATGAAAGACACCCTGGCATCCCCTCTCGATAGCATAAAGCATTCGTTGAAAACATTGCAAGGCGCGGTGGTCGCCATTGATCCTAAAACAGGAGGCGTCATGACCTGGGTAGGTGGAAATGACGCCGAACAATTCAACATTGATTACGCGTTGACAGAGCGTCATCCCGGATCATCTTTCAAGCCTTTCGTATATGCTACCGCTATCGACCAGGGAATGGACCCTTGCACATATTACGCGAACAGACGAATTGCCTATCCTGAATTTGACGGCTGGTCTCCGGGTAATGCAGATGGCCTCTATGAAGGCATCTATTCGCTCAATGGGGCTTTGGCAAAAAGTATAAACACTATTGCTGTCCAGGTCATCCTTGATGCCGGAATAGACAACGTCATCCAGAAAGCAAGGCGCATGGGTATGAAGGGTGAAATAAAACGAATTCCTTCCGTAGCTCTTGGTACCGCAGAAGTCACCCTGATGGAATTGGTAAGTGCCTATACTACTTTTCTTAACAAAGGCAATCACCGTCCATATTACTTCATTACCAGGATAGAGGATCAGGATGGGACCATACTGGAAGAATTTAAGCCACCTGCGACTACCGGCGTATTCACACCTGAAACTTGTGGCATCATCAACCAGATGCTGGCCAATGTTGTAGATCGTGGAACGGCATCACATATCCGATATCCTGAGTTTGATATCCGGGGAGCATTTGCAGGCAAAACCGGGACTTCACAATTTCATTCTGATGGATTATTTATCGGTTATACGCCAAAATTCCTTGCAGGTACATGGGTTGGATGTTTTGACCGGCGGGTCAGTTTCAAATCACTTAGAGATGGAATGGGATCAAAGACCGCTCTTCCGATCTGGGGTGAGTTTGTAAAAAAACTACAGGCTGATTCGACCTATGATGCTTATTTCAATTCCTGGTGGCCTGAAGAATACAAATGGATCAATGATTGTCCTTTTACGATGGAGGAATCTGAGCTTGAAGAATTGGGTGTCGATCCTTCGATGCCCCGTGATTCAACATATGTAGGTCAAAGAAAATTTGTGCTAAAGGCTGAACGAAGAAGTGCTATCGGAAAACTGATAGAGAATATTTTTGGAAAAAAGGAAGAACAAGAACAGCAATAACAAACGCTGCAGCATTTGATTAAAATTTAACAAAGTCCAAACATTGCTTTAACAGAATTTCATCGCTGTGTAGCGTCCTTATTACAAACTACATATGCTATGAAAAATCGCAATCTATTTTCAACAGCTGTACTCTCTGCTCTCCTACTTTTAGCGGTACCTGTTCGAGCCAACCATCTGGATGGCCTTTGGCGAAACGACCGTAACAATATTACACTTCGGATAGAAAGCCTGGATGAAGGCTTTCGTGCAAAACGCATTGACCAGGGAATATGGTACAAGTATTTGACGAAAGATGGATATCATTTTTCGGACAGAT
>JAGOIB010000109.1:5532-7118 GCA_017995875.1 Saprospiraceae bacterium | reverse complement strand
ACTATTTTTCCGGTTATAGTACCACCAGAAAAGCATAAAGGAAAAAATGACCACCGTACTCAGTAAGAGGAAATACATATGCGTAAGGCTCATGGCAATTACAAACAATGCTGTAAAACCTGCCCATAACCACTTTTTACTTTTTTCCCGCACTGTCAAGTCCAATAAAAGGAGTAAAAGCGGAATGAAGAAGACATAGGCCAGTCCATAATGGCCATGCAATCGCCACAACTGCGGAGAAAGGAATGTCATACACACAGCACTTCCCAATGCCCACCATCTCCCCACTTCCCACCGTCGTAATAATAGATAAGTGAAAATAACCCCGAGATAAATTGAGAGGAGCAACAACATATTTAACGTCCCGACCACATGCCGATCCATACTGAATATATGCCGGTCGACAAAACGCATCACCATCGCAAGCAGCGGCTGATTGTCCGTATAGATAATATTCTCCCCATAGGGATAATTCATCCCTGAGAAATGCCACCCCGAATCATGCTTGACATAATAGTCCAGGGTGTAATAATTTTTCAGGCCATCACCTGTCCATTCATAAATGTAACAGGAAGGACACGCAAATATTTTTGGAAAATAACTATAGACGATAAAGCCCGGCAATGCAAGCACGAAGGTGATCCACAGGATACGCGGCCAGTGCAAAGTTGGTTTCATTCAATGGTCGTTAGCATAGGGCATAGGGCATAGAGCAGGGTGGGATTTGAGTTAGTGAGTGGGAGCAACGCATCGTTATTTTTTACACTATGCTCTATGCACTATGCTCTCTGCTGCCTTAATATCGCTTTTTGTTTTTGTTATTGCTCCCGGAGGGACGATTGGATTGAAAACGTCTGCCATGTTGCTGGCCACCTGATCCTTTATGGTGTGGTTTGCGGTGTTGTGCGACGTTGTTGGCAGCGGTTACATTCTTGTAGCTATCGATACTTGCATCTTCAGGCACATCAATTTGTCCATTGGACATCTTGCGAAGATCTTCCTTGATGATTTCATCATTCACAAATTGTTCTTTGCCCCATGTGCGGTATGCAAGCTTCATATAAGAAGCGATCACTTTGGCAAATTCATCGCGCTTGATTCCAGGTTCCATTGCCAGGACCTTTTGTACCATCGTATGGACATTAAAGCCATAGTGACGATACGGAATCTTCTTCTGCGGATAGACCATGTCTTCGGAGGGAATCATGAACACATCTCCTTTCTGATGGATGACAGCAGTCTCAGGTACTTTTACGTCGAGGTCATACCCGGCAATATAGAAGAGGTGATTCCACAGCTTATCTTCTATTTCTTTAGACGTTTTAGTTCCTGGAAGCATCTGGTTCATCAGTTCGATCAGGACCTCCACATACCATTGACGCTTTTCAGGGTCTTCAATCGTTTTAGCATGCTGTACCAGTTTCTGAATATTTCGTCCATATTCGGGAAGCAGTAATTTCTCCCTGGCAGAATTGTATTCCAGGATGCCTTCACCGATGGTTTTATTTGGTTGATCCATTGTATTAATGTGAATTTTCTGTTGTAAATGATAAATCCTTGTCAGTTTCGAGTTTCGAGTTTCGAGT
>JAGOIB010000109.1:0-5432 GCA_017995875.1 Saprospiraceae bacterium | reverse complement strand
TGTTTATTGTTTATTGTTTATTCTTTATCTGGCATCTGGCATATGATGTCTGGCATCTGATGTCCGGCATCTGGCATCTGACGTCTGACATCTTTTATTCCACGGTGACTGATTTCGCCAGATTACGAGGTTGATCCACATTGCATCCTCTCAGGCAAGCGATATGGTATGAAAGCAATTGCGTAGGGATGACGGAGAGCAATGGAGAAAATGGCTCCGCTGTCTCAGGTATTTCAATCACATGATCTGCAAATTTCCTGATCTCCTTTGCACCATTGGAAACAATAGCAATCACTGTTCCTTTCCGGGCTTTTACTTCCTGGATGTTACTCAGGATCTTATCATATGCACTTTGATTGGTCGCTACCACCACTACAGGCATGTTTTCATCGATGAGGGCGATCGGTCCATGTTTCATTTCCGCCGCAGGATAGCCCTCTGCATGGATGTAAGAGATCTCCTTAAGTTTAAGAGCACCTTCAAGTGCAACCGGAAAATTATAACCCCTGCCCAGATACAATGAATTATTATACTCCGTCATTTCAGAGGCAATATATTTTATCTGGTCTTCTACTTTGAGTGTTTCTGCTATCTGTTCAGGTATCCGTGCTAGTTCAGAAATCAGTTTTCTGTAACGGGAATAAGGTAGTGTTCCTCTTCTGTGTCCTAACCATAACGCAGCCATGCTCAGCAAAGTTACCTGACCGGTAAATGCTTTTGTGGAAGCAACACCTATTTCAGGACCTGAGTGAATATAAGAGCCGGCATCTGTTAGCCGCGCTATGGATGACCCAACGGCATTCACCACGCCATAGATCATTGCGCCTTTACTTTTCACATGTTCAAGTGCTGCCAGAGTATCCGCAGTTTCTCCTGATTGGGATATAGCAATGACGATATCTCCTTCACGTATGACCGGATTACGATAACGTAATTCAGAAGCATATTCCACCTCCACCGGAATGCGGGCGAGATCTTCAAAAAGATATTCTCCGATCAACCCGGCATGCCATGATGTACCGCAACCTGCAAGGATAATCCGTTGGGCATTTTCAAACTGGCCGGCATATTCTTCCATACCTCCCAGTTTAACCCAGCCTTCATGATCATTGAGACGACCGCGCATGCAATCGGAAACCGTCTGTGGTTGCTGATGGATTTCTTTAAGCATAAAATGCTCATATCCACCTTTCTCTAATTCTTCTATGCGCAGGGATATTTCTTCTATCCTTGGTTTCTGGATTACATTTTTACTGTCCTTTATCGTGACACCATTGTGACGATCCAGTATGGCGATCTCATCATCTTTCAGATAAATCACTTTGTTGGTATACCTCACAATTGGGGTAGCATCGGAACCAATAAAATATTCACCTTCTCCCATCCCTACTACCAAAGGACTCTGCTTCCTGGCAGCAACAAGTACATCCGGATTGCGGTCATCCACTACGATGATGGCATACGCACCAACTACCTGTGCCAGAGCGAGACTTAACGCATCTGCCAGGTCAAGTTGCTCCCTGTTTTGATATGCTTCTATAAGATTGAGGAATACCTCCGTATCGGTTTCACTTGTGAATTTGTATCCATTCCTTGAAAGGGCTTCCTTGAGTACTGAATAATTTTCGATGATACCATTATGTATCATCACCAGGTGACCATTGTTGGACACCTGAGGATGGGCATTAATGTCATTAGGCTCGCCATGTGTAGCCCACCGGGTGTGACCGATACCGGCTGTGGCCGTCAAAGGTTCCTGGCCTACAAAATTTTCTAATTCAGTTACTTTTCCTTTCTTCTTGAATACACGCATATGATCGCCCATGAGCGCAACACCTGCGCTATCATAGCCTCGGTATTCAAGTTGCTTGAGCCCCTGCATCAGAATCGGATACGCAGGACGTGGACCTATATATCCAACTATTCCGCACATAATATTATTGAGTTAGGATACATGAAACGAATGAAACGGGATGCAGGCCAGTGCTCTGGTGTACCGCAACATCATGAGGATGAAGGGACACGTTGATTGAAATCGGCATCTCCTATAGATTCACTTTTACAATTGTGTGTAATATACGCGTAATCTGGGTGCATATAAGGGATGATTTGGCCCAAAGATCACTGCTCTGTTGGGGACATTCCCTTTTGCAAATGGATTGAAATATATGATATTTTCTTTATTTCCCTCATATATACTCTTAATCTGATTGGTCACCTTCATGGTGTACTTATACACCACCGGAGGTCCCGGATCACGCTCACCCAGATTTCCACCGTAATACTTTTTGAAATTTTCAGTCGTCGTGCTGCTTCCCGTGAGACTTAAGGCAATGGCCACATCTTCAGAATTGACAATTGTATTACTATCGGTTTTTTCCTGCGTGATGATGTACCGGCATGGAGGATAGAGGTCGCCCATATCGCCATCCGGAAATGTACAATAGATCTCAAGTTCAGCCTGGTTGATGATAGCATCACCAAGTCCACTGAGTCCGCCAACAGTCATGGAGGTTGTCAAACCTGATAAACCCTGCACATACCACAAATCTCCCTCTGCTTCAGGGGTAAGTGAACCTTCAGCCATAGCACCGGTGTAATCGTGTTCCATGTGGACAGTCTTGACACTGCCTGCTGTAATAATGAACTTATATTCCTGGTTTTCAGAGGCACCTTTGTCATAATAGAAGGATATCCCTGTAACAGAGTTGAGTAGATTGAATCCCAGCATCGTATTAGTGGCACCAGTCATTTTTATGTACAATCCATTAAAATAATTGAGGAAACTATCCTGGTTTTCAAAGGTGATGGAATCCTGGGCGAGGAGTTCATTCATTTTAGTAAGATCCAGGTTAATCCGTACGTGAGGTGCAAGCTTCAATGTATCGGTAGGCCTGTATAGCTTGACAGTGTCTTCCGGCCTTGGAATAAAGGTGGCCGAACCCAGCAGTTCAGTGCTGGTCATAAACCGATGGTTGGAATAATAATCCTCATTGAATGCCGGATTTTCTATCATTTGGTAAACTTCCAGTGTCACCGGATCGGAAATGGTACCATAGGTGCCGAAGGTATCATAGCGCAGTTGCAAAACCACTGAGTCCAGTGTAGCACCTTTGAGCACCGTGGCGATAGAAGGTAGTATAGGCTGAGCATAAATCTCCGCAGTATATCTCCCGAATATCGGATCCTGTACATTACCACACAAATAAGTTGTCAGTTGTTTGCTGACATTATCACTGTGTACGATGACACTATCTGTCTTCTCCGTAAAAAATGTCAACAGGAAATTGTCCTGGAATTGCAGATTAGCTTTTTCCTCTTCCAGGAAGTCAGAGCCAAGCAGTACCGGCTTTGTACAGGAAAAGGTATAAAGGATAAAGAGGGCCAGTAGTAAATAGAGTCTGCTATGTATCGTCATATGAAAAACCCGGGTTACGAAAGGGCTGTTGTTAATTGATCAGCTCTTTGTAGAAATCGAAATAGGTCTGCAACATAGTCTCTGGTTCCTGGTAGCCAAGCATTGGCTTTTTAGTGCCTTTCACTTCCTTGGCCAGCGCAGCATCCAGCGTCTTGGTGCCTTGTATTAAGGCATCAGCGTACTCAATTGCACCCTTGTGTAGCTTAACGTCCCCTGTACCATTTTGGTATGCCATCAGATCCTTCGGTTGAAGATTATTGATGGAAGCCTTGGTCAAAAATTCTTTGTTGAAATTTGACTCCAGACTTTCATTATAGAGGGAGTATATGATCTTGCTTTTCTTGAATAAAGGATCATCCTTATAGGCTGTCCGCAGGTAAAATGGTACCAGCGAGGTCATCCATCCATGGCAATGGACGATGTCGGGTGACCACCCAAATTTGCGAACAGTCTCCACAGCACCTTTGCAGAAGAAAATCATCCGGTCCTGGTTATCATCAAATAGTTTGCCTGCCTGGTCCTCAAACATAAATTTCCGTTTGAAAAACTCTTCATTGTCCAGGAAATAGATCTGAAGACGTGCCCCCGGTAGTGAAGCCACCTTGATAATCAGCGGATAATCATCGTCATTGATGATGATGTTCATTCCGGACAACCGAACCACTTCATGTAATCTATGCCTACGCTCATTGATGCTGCCAAACCTCGGCATCAACACTCTGATCTCCATCCCACTATCCTGCGTGAACAAGGGTAGTTTTTTCAAAATTTCTGAAATTTCAGTAAGATCAGTATAGGGTGACATTTCCTGGGTCAGGAACAACACGCGTTTCTTAATACTCATTATTGCGATATCCTAAGGTCATCAAATTGAATGTGCCTGCATGAGCCCTTTCGGCTCAAAGGGCAGCAAAGATACCTAATAATTACCTAAAATCATTGATAGGTCCAATATTAAACACCTGAAAATCAGCGTACTTTGAAAATAAAGACCCGTTAAACCGAAACTGATATATATAATGGATTGACTTACATGGATTTAAAAGGAAAAGTGGGATTTGAAGTCAGCCAGTTCATCCTGAAAGGAAATCGGGGCAAGGGGCACCTTTGACCAGATCCGGCAAGGGGTGGCTGTAATGACATCTTTCATACGGATGTTGTAGTTGGCATGGATGATATCCAGTCTTGGGTATAGGGCCTGAATCTTAGAGGCAATATCATTGATCGAAAAGTTATGTTCCACCAGGTTGTAGGTTCCAGGCTCAATGAAGCCATCAACGACTTTGGCAACCGCAGAGCCAACCTTTTCGACATGGATAAAACTCCTGTGCTGGTCTCCGCTTCCATTGATGGTAATTTTACCAAGGAAATTAGCCTGGAAAAGGAAGCGGTTGACGACGGCATCAATCCTGTAGGAAGGATTATAGCCATACACATTACCGGACCGGAGCACAAACACTTTACGATCTCTGTTTAAGACATTGATTTGCTTTTCCCCATCCCATTTGGACCGGCCATAAAATGATTGGGGATTTGGAGTCATGGTCTCATCGACAGGTTGCTGATGGTCACCATAAATAGATATACTACTCATGTATATGACCGTCGACACATTTGACTTCTCGATAGCGTAAGCCAGCTGAGCTGTCCCCCAGTGATTGACCTGATCAAAAGAGTGCGCATCTGCATCCGCAAAAGGAGTGGTTACTCTGGCAGCAAGATGCACGACGCAATCAATACCTTCTAATGCCTGTTGCAGAGACCTTCCATCCAGGATATCCCCTTGTATCATCTTCACAGGCTTGTGATCAAAGGTCGCTTCAGTGAAAAAGCTAAAGTTCCTTCTCGAAAGGTTGTCATAAATAGTGATCGAATGCACTTGATCAACATCCTTGAGAAGTTGTTTGACGACGCTGTATCCGATGTAGCCAGCCCCTCCTGTGATTAGAATTCTCATAGCTGTGAGTTGTGAATTGTCAGATGTGAGTGGAAATTAATCATGAGTCGTGAGAGC
>JAGOIB010000108.1:5086-7179 GCA_017995875.1 Saprospiraceae bacterium | reverse complement strand
TGGACCAATTACTTCTATTGGCTGATCGGGGTTTCCCTCTTCTTCTTTTCGCTTGAATATTTCAGGCCATGGAAAAAGGAACAAGGTGCATGGACACGCGAATTCTGGCTGGATGTCTTCTACATGTTTTTCAACTTTTTCATTTTTTCCCTCATCGGCTACAATGCAGTATCCAATGTATTTGTCGAAGCCTTCAATCAATTCCTTTTCAATGTATTTGGCATCAGGAACCTCGTCGCGATTGAAATAGGGGCATGGGCTGTTTGGGCCCAGCTACTGACCATGTTTGTTGTGAGGGACTTCATCCAATGGAATATTCACCGCCTGCTGCATCGCGTCCCTTTCCTCTGGAATTTTCATAAAGTGCATCACTCCGCAAAGCAACTTGGCTTTGCAACACACCTGCGCTACCACTGGATGGAAAATGTGGTCTATCGTGCGATTGAATATATCCCACTCGGCATGATTGGTTTTGGTATACAGGAATTTTTTGTGGTGCATATCATCGCCCTCAGTATAGGTCATTTCAATCACTCCAACATCCGGATTCCATTGGGGCCATTGAAATATCTGTTCAATAATCCCCAGATGCACACCTGGCATCACGCCAAATATTTTCCTGCAGCATTTAAATACGGAATCAATTATGGAATATCCCTGAGCCTATGGGATTACATCTTTGGCACCGTTCATTTTCCGGATAGCGGCGAAACCATTGAACTTGGATACAAAGGGGAAGAGGAGATGCCGCATACGTTCCTTAAACAAGCGAAGTTTGGGTTTCGCAGGCGTGTGGGCTGAGGTTCGTTTCGCACTAGGCGTTGAGCGCTTGTGTTACTTTTTTCATTGCTAAAAAAGTAACCATGGTTCGACCTGCTCTCTCTCATCCATGTGCGACAGCTCACCAACCAAAATCTAGTCGCGCTAAAAACTCACTTTGGTATTTGTTCAATAATCTTGTTTCCTGGTTTGCTTTCTCGCTTAATCGTATTTCAGGTTCTGTTTCTTTCAAAGGAGAATTCAGAATGTGTCTTGTAATTGCCTGAAACAGATCTTTTTCGTGGTTCAAACAATTTAGCACGACATGATTGTACCTATTCGAAATGATTGTACCTATTCGAAATGATTTTTTGATTGCAACTTTTTTTCAATTCCCCCTTTCAGGGGGCAGGGGGTCAGATGGAGTCGTGAGGCATACCCTCCTGCACCTTGAAGATGTGCAGTATATAAGGAAACAATGCATCCATGCTTTCTTCAGCACCACGGGTAGACCCGGGGAGCGCGAGGATAAGCGTCTTGCCTTTAAGACCGGCTATACTTCTTGACAACATTGCATAGGGCATGTGTTGCTGACCATATTGCCTGGCAGCCTCTGCAATACCGGGGATCTCGCGATCCAACATAGGACGTATAGCTTCTGTGGTCACATCTCTAGGGGACAAGCCTGTGCCCCCGGTGATGACAATAAGGTCATACTTGTCATCAACCAACGACTGTACCTTGCCTTGTATGATTCCTACTTCATCCGGAATGATGCTGTAATCTTCTGTGGCGACACTTACCTTCTTAAGCTTAGCCATGATGGCCTTGCCGGCAAAATCCTGTTTCTTTCCGGCAGAGATGCTATCTGAACAAACCACCACAGCCGTTTTTAATGGGCGACTGAGCATATCTGAATATTGGGATTTTCCTCCCTTCTTGCTAACAAGGCGAATATTCTTTATCTCGATTCCCTTATCAATCGGTTTGAGCATATCATAGATCGTCAGTGCAGTAACAGAGGCACCATGCATGGCTTCTACTTCGACACCGGTTTTATATAGTGTGTGAACTTCCGTCTCGATGATAATCTCAAGCCCTTCAATCCGATGACGCACAGCAGCAAATTCCACCGGTAGTGGATGACAATCCGGTATCATGTCACTTGTCCGTTTGATGCCAAACAATCCCGCTACCCTACTCGCCTCAAAAACGTCGCCTTTGGGAACGGTCTTATTAAGAATCGCATCAATCGTTTCCTGCTTGCTCACTTTCACAATAGCTTCAGCGATAGCGGAACGATGCGTTATTATTTTGTTTGTAATATCTACCAT
>JAGOIB010000108.1:0-4986 GCA_017995875.1 Saprospiraceae bacterium | reverse complement strand
GCGACCACTTTGTATTCAGGACACATCGCTTCACTATCACTTACGCTTGAGGTCAGATCATTCATCTTAACTTCAGGGAAGTGGAAAGTAGAAGAAAGAATACCAGGCCTTACTTCATCGGTGAGGTGCGCCTTGACATCAATCTTGCCACGTGCACTGATGATACACACGAAATCACCTTCATGAATCAGGTGTTTAGCGGCATCTTCAGGATGGATCAATAGGACATCATCTGTAAGAATTTCCACATTACCTGTACGACGTGTCATGGTACCGCAATTGTAATGCTCGAGCTCACGATTGGTGGTAAGGATATATGGGAATTCTGCTCCATGATTGACGATCTCTTCGGATTCTTTCCATGTGGCTACCTGGAATTTTCCTTTGCCACGCTTGAAAGTATCTATGTGAAGTATCTCCGTATCTGTTCCATCAGGTTTCACCGGCCATTGCTTGCCATTGTCACCCAACTCATCCCATACAACACCGGCAAAGAAGGGAACTATTTTGGAAATTTCTTCCAGTAAATAAGCAGGATCATAGTCCGGCTCCGGATAGCCCATTCTGGTCATGATCTCGGCGATGATCTGTCCATCCGGTTTTGTTCCTTCAATTGGTGGTACGACTGCCTGTACTCGTTGTATCCTTCGCTCACCATTGGTAAACGTACCACTCTTCTCAAGAAATGAAGAAGCGGGTAAAACCACATGCGCAAGTTTTGCAGTCTCCGTCATAAAAATCTCCTGTACGACCAACAGATCCAATTTGCTAAGTGCACTGACTACATGTTGTGTATTCGGATCGGTCTGCACGTTGTCTTCTCCCATCAACCATAGTGCCTTCAGCTTGCCGTTGAGGGCTGCATCATACATCTGCGGGATCTTCAATCCTGCATGCAATGGAAGTTTGGCGTGATAGAAGTCTTCGTACAAACTGTGATACTCAGGGTTGGTCACATCAAGGTAACCTGCACCCTGGTGTGGCTGACAACCCATATCAGCAGCACCTTGCACGTTGTTTTGTCCACGCAATGGGTTCACTCCTACTCCACGTCTTCCGATATTGCCGGTGATCATCGCGAGATCAGCAATCAACATCACCGTATATGTGCCCTGTGAATGTTCCGTTACACCAAGTCCATGGAAGGACATTGCATTTGGTGCCGTGGCATAAGCTATTGCTGCTTTGCGCGCGAGTTCTTTGTTGACACCAGTTATTTTCTCAAGCTCATTGATATCGAGGCCGAGAATATGCTTTTTGAAATCTTCATATCCTTCCGTACGACCTTCAATAAATGCCTTATCATCTAACCCTTCCTTGATGATAAAGTATAAGAGCATATTCAACATCGCTACATTGGTACCAGGTCGCAGTTGCAAATGATACTTAGCATATCTGGCAATCTCTGTTCGACGCGGGTCAATGACAATCGCAGTGCCTTTCATCGCAAATTGCTTCAGTTTGGCGCCTGTCACAGGATGTGCATCTGTTGGATTCGCACCGATGACCATAATCAAATCAGTGTCCTTTATATCATCCACGGAATTGGTTGCCGCACCTGTACCAAAAGTCCGCTGCATACCAAGTGCTGTTGGCGAATGACATACACGCGCGCAACTATCAATATTGTTAGTTCCGATGACCGCGCGTATAAATTTCTGCATCAGGTAGTTTTCTTCATTCGTACAACGGGCAGAGGAAATACCGGCGATGTAATCAGGTCCGAAATCATTCTTTATAGTAGTAAGCTTATTGGCTATATACTCGTAAGCCTCATCCCATGTTGCAGGCACCAATTCACCATCCTTTCGGATCAACGGTGTGCGAAGGCGATCAGGGTGATTGTAGAAGGAGAAAGCAAACCGTCCTTTCAGACATGTATGTCCCTGGTTGACTTCGGCATCATAAGGTGCCTGGATCGATTTGACTTTTTTGTTGACAACTGCAACCTCGAGATTGCAACCTACACCACAATAAGTACATACAGTCCTGATCTTCTCATCAGCTACTACGGATTTAGATTCGAATACATCTGAAATCGCAGAGGTCGGACATGCCTGGGCGCAAGCGCCGCAACTCACACAATCAGATTCAAAAAACGACTGTCCGAATCCTTTGACAATATGGCTGTCAAATCCTCTGCCGGCCATACTCAATACAAACTCTCCCTGCACCTCATCACACGCGCGTACGCACCTGAAACAATTGATACACTTCGAAAAATCAGAAGTCATGTATGGATGACTGAGATCTTTCTTTCGGTCGAGATGATTTTTACCTTCCGGATAACGAACATCCCTGATACCAACGCGTGCAGCGACTGTCTGCAATTCACAATTATTATTGACCTCACAGGTGAGACAATCAAGCGGATGATCCGTGAGCACCAACTCGATAATATTTTTTCTTAGCCGTGTGATGCGCTCACTATCGGTGTAGATAAACGAGTTGGCCATCACAGGTGTGTGACACGAAGCCTGCACTTTAGATGGACCATTGCGTACCAGCGCGACATCCACACTGCATACCCTGCACGAACCAAACGGATCGAGATTGGGTGCGTCACATAAGGTAGGCACGTGATCCTGCCCCAGATGCCTGCGCACAAAGCCAAGGATAGTATCTCCTTCCCTGACCGGGTATTCTATATTGTTGATAAAAGCGGTAAGTGACATAGTCTACTTATTGAAAAATGGTGCTAATTCAGTTTCAAAATATTTCATGGCATTCTTGATCGGCAGTGGTAATCCTCCGCCCAATGCGCATAACGATCCGGTCTCGAGTGTCTCCAGCAAATCCCGCATCAGTGTAATATCCATTTTGTAATCCTCATGTTGTGCTTTTGCAAGCATTTCATATCCTCTTGTTGAGCCCAATCTGCATGGGAAACATTTCCCGCAACTTTCATGCGCTGTAAATTTAAAGAGGTGTTCCATGTACGCGATGATCGGATAATCCTGAGGTATGCATACGACAGATGCATGGCCCAGGAGAAATCCTTCTCTCGCAAATGAATCAAAGTCAACGGTTAGTTTGTCGATTTCTGTTACCGGTACTAGTCCACCAAGCGGGCCGCCAATGTGCATAGCTTTTACCGGGCTACGAAATCCTCCGCCAAGATTGTAGATTACTTCTTTCAACGGAGTACCCATGTCAACTTCATAGATACCTGGAGTATTGAAAAATCCATCAAGCGAAATTAATTTTGTCCCTGTGGATTTTTGAGTTCCGATTGATGCAAATGCTTTTCCTCCCTGAGACATGATGAAAGGAAGGTTGGCCAGTGTCTCTACATTGTTGACAACTGTAGGTTTGTTAAATAATCCTTGTTGTGTTGGATATGGTGGTCGCACTCTTACTTCCGGGCGCTGACCTTCGATCGAAGAAAGCAATGCTGTTTCTTCTCCGCAGATGTATGCACCCTGAGCTTTGATGACTTTAAACTGGAAATCAAATCCTGAGCCTTCGATATTTTCGCCGAGTAAATTTTCTTTTCGAAGATCAGCTAAAGCCTCATTGATGATGTCTACGGACTCGGGGTACTCACCGCGGATATAGACGACACCATATTTTGCACCGGCAATGTAGCCGGCTATCATCATGCCCATCAACAGTGAATGAGGGCGTTGTTCCATGATGTATCGGTCAGAATACGCACCGGGATCGCCTTCATCCGCATTGCAGACGATAAATTTGGTTTCGTCTGTTTGATTGCGACAACTCTCCAGTTTGAATGCCATGGAGAATCCCGCACCACCACGACCGCGTAATCCTGAATCTTTTAATTCTGCAAGAAGTTGGGAAGCCGGTTTTTGGAGACAGTCTTTGAAAATCTTGTAATACTCAGATACAGGACCATATGTACTCGTTAGAATTGGTGTTCCAATGCTTCCAACGTTGTATGTTTCTTTGGTTGTGACATGATCATTCTTGATAGATGTAATCTGATCGATATCACTGCCGCTATAGTTTTTACCATCGACATGGAAGGAACTGTTTTCATGGCAGCGACCGAGGCAACACATCTCGCCAATTTCTTCCGGCTTATAATGCTCCCCAAGTTTTTCAAGGAGTTCGTCTTGCGTTCCGGCGGTCAGGCACGAACTGCCATTGCAGACATAGACTTTCTTGCCTTGATTTTCGGGTTTGAGAAAATCATAGAAGGAAACGGATCCGTATAGGTTTGATTTGCCGACGAGGAACGAGGCGCTGAGTTTCTCAAGTGAATTGAGGTCAGGGGTGCCTGTTTGCTGAGCAGCGATGCCCAATTCTTCGAAGAGATTTTTGGAGAGGCCTTTGCGGCCTGAGAGTTCGCTTAAGTTCTTAGACATTGTCTTTACTATTTACCGGCGCCATAGCATCCGCGAGATCATCTGTCCGCACGCGTCCGGTGTTTGAATACACGGTTAATTTATTGTTCCTGCAAAACGCCATCAGGGTCATACCGGATTGCTCAGCGATGTCTACGGCAAGGGTTGATGGCGCTGAGACGGAGGCAAGATAAGGTATGCCTGCTGAAATTGCCTTGCTGACGATTTCGAAAGAGATACGACCGCTGACGGTCAGGCATTTTACTTGTCCAAGGAGATTATTGTAGATGAGGTCGCCGATGACTTTGTCGACGGCGTTGTGCCTGCCGATGTCTTCGCGGATACTTAGCATCGTACCATCAAGCGTGAACGCGCCGGCAGCATGTGTCCCACCTGATTGTTGAAACGATTTTTGCTTTTCGCTCATCTGGTCAAACATGTGGCTGACAAGTGCTGGATCCAGGATATCATGATTGATCATTATGGCCTGTTCAGCTTCATCAAAAGAAGTTTTGCCGCAAAGTCCGCAGGAAGATGCTGACATGACATTGCGTGTGCCGGCAAAATCTTTGAGAATCAGGTGATCGGGAATGGTGAGGTTGATGGCGTTGATATAGCCATCCGGGTCGAAACCAGTCACCTTCATTTCGGGATGGATTTTGAGATCCCTGTAGAT